>JABWCR010000006.1 GCA_013359125.1 Armatimonadota bacterium
CCCGCCGCCGAGCGCACCAGCAAGCCTACCGCCGCCTGATGGCGACCCTATCCCTGATCGACAAGATCAAGGGTTGACATCTCCCGACCCGGCGCCCGACTAAACGGGGATGGAAAACATAGTACCGCCGGCGTCTCGCCAGCCCTCTTGAGCGCACTCTGGGATGCCTCCACACCAAACGGTGGGTGTGGAGGCATTGGAAAGAAGGCCGGCGGGGACGCCGGCGGTACCTGCGGGCATGGAGGCTTCAAAGAGGCTTTTGCAACTAGAGCCGGATCACTCCTCCACCAAACCCATAGCCTCCAGCACGCGCCAGGGGGTCAGCGGGAGGTGGCGGACGCGGAAGCCCGTGGCGTGGTAGACGGCGTTGGCGATGGCTGCGGCGGTCGGGATGACGGGCGCCTCGGCGAAGCCCGACACGCGCCCGGTCGGGTTTTCGTAAACGTGCACGTCGATCTTGGGCATTTCCAGGATTCCGGGCAGTTTGTAGCCTTCCATGCCGGGGTTGGGCGATCGTCCGGTTTGGTCGTCCATGATGCGGTCTTCGGTGAGCGCCATACCGATGCCCTGCACCACTCCGCCGATGATTTGGCTTTCCAATGCAAGTTTGTTCAGCACATAGCCCGCGTCTTGGATGGCCAGCACCCGAAGCGGTTTGACGCGACCGGTCCAGGTATCGACCTCGACCTCGGCGAACTGGCAGCCTGCGACCGAGCCGCCCTGCAGCGCGCCGACCCATCGACCTTGCGCCGTTACGCCGTCAGCATCGAGATAGGCGCAGGCTTCGTTGAAGCCCAGGCGTCTTGTGCCCGCCACGAGCGTGCCGTCTTCCCATTTGAGCGTTTTTGGATCGGCCTTGAGCTTTGTCGCCACGATTCCTATCAGTTGCGATTTGGCCGCTTCTGCCGCCGCTTTGACGGCGGGCGCCACGCTGGGGGTGGTCGTGCTGCCTCCGCTTCCGCCGGAGAAGCCGAACTGCGAATCGCCGATGAGCGATGTAACGCGATCCATAGGGATGCCCAGGGTTTCGGCCACGATCATAGCGATGTAGGTACGGGTGCCTGTGCCTAAATCTTGCGTGCCCAGGCGAGAGGTTACGGTTCCGTTTTTGTGGATAGTTACGGAAGGCGAAGATCCGCCGCCCCCGCCGCCGCCCCACTGAGCAGCGCCGACTCCCATGCCTTTGCGGTATCGGCCCGTATCGGCGCCGGGCTTGGGGTTCCTTTTGCCCCAACCGAACATCTCGGCGCCCAGTTCGAACTGTTTGCGCCGAACTTGGCTGGCGTCGTTGTCGATCCGAAACTTGAGCGGGTCGATGCCAGCTTTGTAGGCCAGCTCGTCCATGGCGCTTTCCATGATGAAGGAGGCTTGCGGGTGCATGGGCGCCCGGAGGGCGGCCGCCGCTCCCGAGTTGGTGACGACGGTTTGGAGTTTGATGCGAGAGTTGGGAACGCGATAGATGTAGGGCATGGGCAGGCCCCAGCCGCTGCTCGGTCCTGAGGTGCCCCAGCAGGTCGCTTCAAAGGCGATCAGTTTGCCCTCGGCGTCGCAAGCGGCTTTGACCTTGGCATGAGCGTTCGGGCCGTTGCCAGTGGCGGTGTGCTCTTCGTATCGATCGAGCATCATCTTGACGGGGGCTTTGGCCATTCGAGCGAGACGAGCAGCCGTTACGCCTTCGACTCTTGCGCCAAACTTGGATCCGAAGCCGCCGCCCATGTAGTCGCACAATACGCGGACGTTCTGCGGGCTGACCTGCATGGCATTGGCGATTTCGTCTCGAACGCCGAACACGGATTGGGTGGATGCCCAGATGTTGACTTTGTCGTCGCCTTCCCATTGTGCGACCAGTCCGTGCGTCTCGAGCGAGGCGTGCAGGCGGATCGGAACGGAGTACTCGGCTTCGACGGTGGCTTTAGCCTGTCCAAAGGCCTCGTCCACGTTGCCCTGTTCGCGGGCTTGCCCTTCGCGGACGTTGCTTTCGTCTCTGCCGACTTGAGGAGCGCCCTGCCGCCGTGCGACCTTGACCGATGCGCTGTGGGGCAGGACTTCGTAATCGACCTTGATCAGTTTGATCGCATCACGAGCGGCCTCTTCGGAGACGGCGGCCACTGCGGCAAGTTCTTGTCCGGCGAAGCGGACTTCTCGGCTGAAATTGGTCAAGACGGCTTTGACGCCGGGATGGGCTTCGGCGGCCGAGGCGTCGAGATTGGTTACTCGGGCGCGGGCGTGCGGCGAACGCAGAAAGACGCCATAGAGCATGTCGGGCAGCACCATGTCGTAGCTATATTTGGCGCGTCCGGTTACTTTGCTCGGGCCGTCCAATCGCTGAACCGGTTTGCCCAAATACTTTGTTTTGGCTTGATCCGGCCAAGCGAGGTCGCCTTCGTCGGGCACCTCGACTTCGATCTCTTTGGTCTGGCCGCCTTCGGTAATCGTAACCGTTATCTTCTTTAGTTTAGGATCTTGGATTTCGGGCATTTTCGTTACCTCGCATTAGTCGGCCTGGGAGTCGTCTCCTTGCCATAAAAAGAACTCGTTTCCGTCCAGGTCTTTGAAACTCGTCGCTCTTGTTTCGCCGGGATCCCCTGAGATGGGTTCGACCTCGACGCCTTTCGACCTCAGATCAGAAACCACCGATTCGATGTCTTCGCTGTGCAGCGAAATTCTGGGCGCGGGCTTGTTCTTCGGGTCTGGCCAGCAGTTTTGCGCCATCAGCCCGATTCGGCTGCTTTCGTCGATCTCCAATTCTGCCCATCCCCAATCGTATTGACCGACCAGTCGAAAACCGAGAGTCTCCGTGTAGAACTTCACGGCGGCGTTCAGATCCGTAACGTAGTAGATCGTTTCCGATTGGGCGGCGTTCATCTTCTTCTTGCCGAGGCCAAGGCGGCTTCGATGATTCGCGGATAGGTGCCGCATCGGCAGACGTTGCCGCGGATGGCGTTCTTGATCTCCTCTTCCGTCGGGTTCGGATTGGACCTTAGCAGCGCGGTGAGCGACATGACGAAGCCCGGGGTGCAGAATCCGCACATCAGCGCGTCTTTTTCGACAAATGCCGATTGGAGAGGCGTCATTCGGTTTTCTGGCGCAAGGCCCTCGACGGTTGAGATTTCTTTGCCTTGGGCATCGATGGCCAGCATCATGCAGGCGTAGACCGGGAGGCCGTCCATCAGCACGGTGCATCCGCCGCAGGAGCCTCGGTCGCAAATGCGCTTTGCGCCCGTTAGTTTCAGTTTCTCCCGCAGAGCGTCCAGAAGAGTTACCCTCGGTTCGACGAGAAGGCGGTGCGTTTGGCCGTTAATCTTTAGGTTAAATCCGACCGGGCCCTTGATTCCCAGAACAGGCTGTGCCTTCCGTTTGGAGCGCGATTTGGCCTCGCCGGGCGATGCAACGATGGCCATGCCGGCGATGGCGCCGCCGACCCCGCGTATAAAGTCTCTTCGGCTGACGCCGTCGCCCTCTTCTTTTTGTTTCTTGACGGGCTTCTTTTTTGAATCCATTGCCAGCACCTCGCATGATGGGGATTCGAGGGGCGGCATCGTTATCCTGCTCATCGCTAGGGCCATGCTGTATAATCCCCTTCGTTACGGAGGGGAACTTGCTTGCCGATCGCGTTTCATTGATCAATCCATCGCCCACCCTTGCGCTGACGGCCCGCGCGCAGCAGATGCGGCGCGACGGCATCGATGTGATCGCGTTCACAGCGGGCGAGCCCGATTTTGATACTCCAGAGTTCATCAAGGGCGCGGCGATCGAGGCGATTCACGCAGGCTACACCAAGTACACGGCATCTGCCGGCGTGCCCGAACTGCGGGAGGCTATCGCGCAGAAGTTGAGGCGCGAAAACGATCTGGAGTACTCGCCCGGCCAGATAGTGGCCAGTTGTGGCGCCAAGCACAGCGTTTACAACGCGATCATGGCTCTGGTCAACCCGGGCGACGAGGCGATTATCCCGACTCCTTGCTGGGTAACTTATCCGGAGCAGACCATTCTGGCGGGCGGAAGGCCCGTCTTTGTCGAGACGCTCGAATCGGACGGTTTTGTCCCTCGAGAAGAGGCCGTAAGAAGAGCGATCACTCCCAAGACGAAGGTCATTATCGTCAATTCGCCTAACAATCCGACCGGAGCGGCTTGGCCCAAAGAGACTCTCGAATCGCTCGTTCGGATCGCTAGCGAGCACGGGCTCTACTTGATCTCCGACGAAATCTATGAGCATCTTGTTTACGATGGCGGGCAGGCGGTCAGCATTGCAGGTCTTAGTCAGGATGCCTACGATCGAACGGTTACGATCAATGGCGTATCGAAGACCTATGCGATGACCGGATGGCGCTTGGGCTATGCGGCCGCTCCATTGGAGATTGCCAAGGCGATGTCCTGCTTGCAGGATCAAGCGACCTCCAATCCTTGCACCATCTCCCAGTATGCGGCTATCGGCGCGCTGAACAGCCCGCCGGACTGGATCGAGAAGATGAACAAGGCGTTCGATTCGCGCCGCCGCATCATGGTGGAAGGCCTCAACGAAATTGACGGGCTGAGCTGCGCCATGCCTCAGGGCGCGTTCTATGCGTTGACCAACGTTCAGGCCCTGTTCGGCGGCAAGGTGAGCTGCTCGACCGACTTGTGCGAGCACCTATTGGAGAAGGCAAGAGTAGCGGTCGTGCCGGGCGAGGCGTTTATGGCGCCTGGGTTCGTTCGTCTTTCCTATGCTTCTCACGAAGATGTGATTCGACGCGGGTTGGAGCGCATTGCGGAGGCCGTAAGAGAATTGCACGCTTGACACCGCGACGCTGAAACTGCTATAATTGACCGTCCCGGCAATGACGCCTAACAGACGCCTTCCGACGCAGGATCGAGGGCGTCTTTGTCTTTTTTGGGCGGTCGAAATCTTGGGGAGGAGGCCCGCGCAATGAACGCTAGGCAAGCGATTGATTTTGCCCGATCTCACGAAGCTCGCGTCGTCGATTTCAAATTCACCGATCTCTTTGGCGCTTGGCACCATTTTTCCGGTCCGATCGACCTGCTTTCCGAATCGCTGTTCGAGGAGGGCATCGGATTTGACGGCAGCTCTATTCGGGGCTTTCAATCGATCGAAGCCTCGGACATGCTGCTGGTTCCGGATCCGTCTACCGTGGTGATGGATCCGTTTACCGAAGTCGCAACGGTCAGCATCGTCTGCAACATAGAGGACCCGATCACCCGAGAGCCCTATTCTCGCGATCCTCGATATGTGGCGAGGAAGGCAGAGACCTATTTGCGAGGCTCCGGTTTTGCAGACGCCGCCTACTTTGGGCCGGAGATGGAGTTTCACATCTTGAACGACGCTCGGTTCGATCAAGGTCCAAACTTTGGCTTCTTTCAACTCGATTCGGAAGAGGCGTTTTGGAACATGGGCGAGGACGAGGGGCCGAATCTTGCTTACAAGATGAGGCCGAAGGGCGGCTACTTCCCCGTTTCGCCGAACGACAAGTTTCAAGACGTGCGCACGGAGATGATGCTGACGCTGTTGGAGGCCGGCATCCCTGTAGAGGTGCAGCATCACGAAGTGGGCGCCGCAGGACAGGCCGAGATCGACATCAAGTACGACACCCTGACCAAAACGGCCGACCGGGTGCAACTTTATAAGTATATCGTCAAGAACGTTGCGCATCGGAACGGGCTGACGGTTACCTTTATGCCAAAGCCGATCTTTCAGGACAACGGCTCGGGGATGCACTGCCACCAAAGCCTCTGGAGCGGCGACACGAACCTGATGTACGACGAGAGGGGCTATGCCATGCTCTCCGAAACGGCGCTTTTTTACATCGGCGGACTGCTGAAGCACGCGCCCGCTCTGTTGGCCTTTGCGGCGCCGACGACCAACAGTTATCGTCGCCTTGTGCCCGGGTACGAGGCGCCGATCAACTTGGTCTATAGTCAGAGAAACCGAAGCGCCTGCGTGCGCATTCCGACCTATTCAAAATCGCCAAAGGCGCGGCGCATCGAGTTTCGGGCGCCGGACCCAAGCTGCAATCCCTATCTGACGTTTGCCGCATTGTTGATGGCGGGGATGGACGGCATTCAAAACCGAATCGTGCCGCCCGATCCTGTCGATAAGGATATCTACGAGCTGCCTCCGGACGAGAAGCGGGGCATCGCGACGACTCCGGGCGATTTGACGGCCGCCCTAAATGCGTTAGAGAGCGATTGCGAGTTCTTGATGAAGGCCGGCGTCTTTACCCCAGACCTGATCGAGACTTACATTGAGTATAAGCGCAAGCACGAAGCCGATGCGATCGCTCTGCGCCCGCATCCCTACGAGTTTGTGCTCTATTACGATTGTTAGAGCCGCGGGCGGCCGTTTCGGCCGCCTGCTTTCATCATGCGCCATCGACGCCAGCGACTGTTGCCCAAAGTCCGGACGCCCGTGCCCGGTCCGCGATCCAAGGCGCTGATCAAGCAGCTTCGCGAGACAGAGTGCGCCGAAGTAACGTTCTTCTCGGAGAGTTTTCCCGTCGTTTGGCAGCGCGGGCAAGGCTGTCTGATTCAGGACGCCGATCGGAACTGGTACTTGGATTTCGCGGCCTCGTTTGGGGCGCTTCCGTTGGGGCATTGCTGGCCTGCGATCGTACGAACGATTCGTCGTCAGGCAGGCAAGTTGGTTCACGGCATGGGCGACGTGCACCCGTCCCAAGCGAAGATCGCCGCTGCGAGAGAACTTCTGAAACGGTTGCCATTAGAAGACGGCCGGGTCATTTTTGCCAGCACTGGCGCGGAAGCGGTCGAGATTGCGCTCAAGACTGCGCTCTTGGCGACCGGTCGAAAGGGCCTCCTCGCATTCGAGGGCGCTTACCATGGGATGACCTTAGGGGCGTTGCGGGCTACGTGGAGGAAAGAGTTTCGCGAGCCGTTTGTCGAATCGCCCGCTCGATTTGCAACTTATGGAGAAGTTGACGAGGTCGAGCGCGCATTGGCCACAGGCGACTATGGCGCGGTCCTCTTTGAGCCCATTCAGGGCCGAGGCGGAATCCGCGTGCCGCCGTCTGGATGGGATAAGCAGTTGCGGGCTTTGTGCGATCGACACGGAGCGCTGCTGATCGCGGACGAGGTGTTTTGCGGCATGGGGCGGACGGGCCGATGGTTCGATTGCGACTGTGCCCATGTTTATTGCGTCGGCAAGGCGCTGGGCGGGGGTCTGCCTTTGTCTGCGTGCGTCGGCGGCGTCGAAACGATGGCCGCCTGGGGCGAATCGACCGGCGAGGCGCGGCACACGAGCACCTTCTTGGGCCATCCCTTGGCCTGCACGATCGCGCTAACGGTCTTCAACGAAATCGAGCGGCTTCATTTGCTTGAGAGGGCCTCAACGCTAGGCGATGCTATGAGGAAGGAACTGGAGTCGATGCCGGGCGCGAAGGCGGTCCGAGGCAAAGGGTTAATGATCGGCGTTGAGATCGAGGGCGGCGCCGAGCGGGGCTGGAAGGTGGTCGTCGATTGCCTTCAAAAGGGCTTGATCCTGATTCAGGCGGGCGCAGGCGATGTGATCGAGATTACGCCTCCGCTGATTCTGCAGGACTCTCAGGCGGAGGCGGGTCTTGCGATTCTGCGTCGGGCTTTGGCCGCTTCGCCATAGCGAGCCAAGCTAAGCCCGTTCCCAAGCCGACCGCGCCGCCCAGCGCCCAGCCGCCCAGAACGTCCAAAGGGTAGTGCACGCCGACATAGATGCGAGACAGGCCCACCAGAAAGGGGACGGCAAGCAAGCAGAGCACGATTCGTCGGCCCCAGACGGCTCCTGCCAGGCCGACTATCGTCGCCATATTGGCCGCATGCGCCGAAGGGAAGGAGCCGGACGTCAATTTGCCTGTGAGCGCTTCGATGGGAAGCGCGACGCAAGGCCGCTCGCGACCGGTCCAGGCCTTGAGAAGGTCGCAGGCTTCGTTTGCAACGATTAACGCCGGCAGCAACAGCAGAGCCCAGAGCCGAAACTTTCCGCCCCGTGCGATCATCCATAGCCACAGCAGGAGCGCGAAGATTCGAAGGGGCCGTGTCTTGAAACCCTCTGACAGAAAGATCATGACGGGCGATAGCCAGTCTGCGCGGAGATTCTCGAACAGGTAAAGGAAAAGGCGGCGGTCAAACTCTAAGATCGGCTCGAGCACGCCATGAATCTACACTAAGCGGTGATGCGCAGTCGCACCGGGCGCGAGGTTCGGCGCAGGCTTTCCAATTGGATAAGCCTTTGGAGGCGGCGCTGGTATCGCCCGCGATGCCCATGGCCAGCCTCGAGCCGCTGGCGCTCTCGCGTTACCAGCCGCCGCATCAAATGAAGCTCGAGTTCTATTGGCATCTTCATCGATTCGTCCCGTCTACCCTCTATATTCGGCGTATCCGTACAAATCCCTATGGCCGAGGGTTAAACTTCGATTAACTTCTCGGCTGGTATACTCGGAAGCGAATATGAACGACACTCGCAAGACGACTTTCAAAGGCAATCCATTGACGTTGATAGGGCCAGAACTTACGCCTGGCGACCCAGCGCCCGGTTTCACCGTGGTCGATGCCGATCACAAGACTGTTTCGCTGGCCGACTTTCAAGGGCGTCCCATGATCATAAACTCGATTTTGTCGGTCGAGACTGGTATTTGCTCGGCGCAAACTCGTCGGTTCAACGAGGAAGCGGCAAACCTCCCTCCTGCCGTAGCCATCCTGACGATCAGCATGGACTTGCCTTTCGGACAGAAGAGGTTTTGCGATGCCGAGGGAATCGACCGAGTACAAGTCCTGTCCGATCATCGGGACGCATCGTTCGGCTCGGCTTTCGGCACATTGGTCAAGGAAACACGGTGGCTGTCTCGCGCTTTGTTCGTCGTGGACGCTCGAGGCGTTGTTCGCTATGCGGAATACCTGCCGGAGATTGGCACGCATCCGAACTATGATGCCGCGCTCGATGCGATACGCGCTTTAGTTTAGCGATCGATGAGCGGCTTCTCATTTTGTCCGGTTCCGCGCTCCGTAGAGGCGCACGGAGAGCGTTTGCCCTTTGCCGGCTGTCGATCTATTAAAGCGCCTCCCGGCTGGGAAGCATCTTATCAGCCGTTGTCCGATCTGGGCGAGGCGTACGGCGGCTGGACATGCTCGATCGAGAGGGACGAATCGCTCGCTCCAGAGGCTTATCGGCTGACGATTGAGAACGCCTGGATTAGGATTTGGGCCAGCGAGCCAAGAGGGGCGTTTTACGCTGTTCAGACATTGTTGCAGACCTGGGATCAAACGGCTTTGACGACTATGACGGTCGAAGATTCTCCGTCGGCGCCCTTGCGAGGCGTTATCGAGGGTTTCTACGGCACGCCGTGGTCGCACCAGGCGCGGTTGGGCATGATCGATTTCATCGGCGCCCGCAAGATGAATCTCTTCCTGTATGCGCCAAAGGACGATCCCTATCATCGCGAGCTTTGGCGGGAGCCTTACCCGGATCAAGAGTTTCAGCAACTGACCGAGTTGATCGAGAGGGCAAGGGCAAACTATATCGACTTTTGCTTTTGCATCAGCCCTGGCTTGTCGATGGTCTATTCGGATCAAACCGAATTCGACCTGCTGACGGCAAAAATCAAGGCCATCATGGCTCAGGGCGTTCGACGATTTGGCCTGCTGGTAGACGATATTCCAGAGGAACTGCAGCACGACGCGGACAAGGCTGCCTATGGATCGTTGGCGGCGGCTCACGCCGATCTGGCCAATCGGCTGTGGCAGTGGTTAAAGAATGAAGAAGGCGAAAGTTGGCTCTCGGTGTGCCCCACTTTTTATCACAACGTTGGGGAGCCGCCCTACGTGAAAGAACTGGGCCGACTGACCGATCCTGCGATCTCCATCATGTGGACGGGCCGAAAGGTGGTGCCCAGGGAGATTACGCCAGAGGAGGCCGAGTCGTTCGGAGCTTCGATCCGTCGCAAACCCCTGGTTTGGGAGAACTATCCGGTCAACGATTACGAGACGAGCAAGCTGTTAATGGCTCCTTACGACGGTCGCGGCCCGGAGACGCTCAAGAGGCTTGAGGGTCTCTTTTCGAACCCGATGAACCAGGCTGAAGCGTCCAAATTGGCCGTAGGGGCTATGGCCGACTGTCTTTGGAACACGGAAGCCTACGATCCGATCGAGAGCCGGAGAACCAGCGCCATGCATCTGGTTGGAGCGGACGCTTTGAAACCGTTTTTGTCGTTTTGCGATGCCAACCAATGGACGAGGCATTGGACGAACGACCCCCCTCCGATTGCAAAGCTTGTGGAGGAATGGCAGATAACCGCCGACCTGGAGCCGATCCGTGCCGAACTCGACAGGATCGAACGAGACTGCGCGCATTTGCGTCAGAGCTGCAAGAACGTTGCCCTGATGGAAGAGATCGAGCCCTGGCTTTTCAAGTTAGAGGAGCTTTGCGCGGTGGGCTTGCGGGCTGTTCGGATGGCGGGCGATGGGACATTGACCCGCCATTGGATACAGAGCAGCCTGGAACAATTGAGGCAGCAAGAGCCGATCGTTTTGAACGGGTGGATCGAGAGGTGGTTGGACGAATTGAGCGCGGGCTTCGTGCGCTAAAGGTATAATCGGCTCATGGACGGCGCCCAGTTTTCGGTCGACATCAACGCGGAACCTCGCCAGGTTTATGCCGTTTTGCGCGATTCCGAGCGCTTCCCCGATTTCATTCCCAGCGTTGTCTCGGTCAAGCGCCTCTCGGAAGAGGGCAGCCGAACGGTAACCGAGTGGACGGTAAAAGTGCAGAGTTTGGGCATCGACACGAAGTGGACCAGCGAAGAGACCTGGGATCCCGAAAACCTGACTCTCTCGTTTCGTCCCGCTGGCGAAGCGGTTGCGCAGTTGCACGGCTTGTGGTCTATAGCGCCAACCGATAGCGGCAGCCGCTTGTCTTTGGACGCCAAGTATGAGCTGAAGGTGCCTGTGCTGATCAAGGGGATGGCTCAAAAGGCTGTTCAAGAAAACCTGCAGGCGCTTTTGAACGGGATAAAGGCGCGCGCCGAGTCGCAATAGACCATGCCCAAGATCGAACTGACCGTCCACATAGACGCCCCCATAGAGCGCGTCTATGCCATTGCGAAGGACGTTGAGAGCTTTCCCGAGTTTATGCCGGACGTCAAGTCGTTAAAGGTGCTAGAGCGCAGCGACGACGGCGCTCGCACGGTAACCGAGTGGGCCGGCTATGTGCCGCAGTTTCGACTGACCGTCAAGTGGACCGAGGAGGACGTTTGGGACGATGCCGCCCGCGTTTGCAAGTTTAGGCAATTGAAGGGCGACTACGACCGAATGGAGGGCGAGTGGCAGTTCATTTCGAACGGCTCCGGTTGCGCCTTTACCTCTATTTTGGATTACGACTTTTCGGTACCTCTGTTGGGCCCCATAGTCCAGCGCGTGGTTCAGCATTTGGTAAAGCAGAATCTTCAGGGCATTCTTGACGGCATCAAGCAGAGGGCGGAAAGCAAAGCCTCTGTTGGGTAGGCTCCAATGACTTGGACGATGGCGCTGGTGGTCGTAGCCCTCGCAATTTTTGGGGGGCTCTTGGCTTACTGGGGCGATCTGTTAGGCCGGCGCTTCGGCAAGCGGCGACTGACCCTGTTTGGCATCCGTCCAAAGTACACCGCGATCATTATCACATCCGCCAACGGCGCCGCGCTCGTTTTGTTCACCGTAGTCGCTATGACGGTCATCAATGAGTCGTTCAGAGTGTGGATTACGCGCGGCGATCGGATCGTCAGCGAGCTCAGCCACAATGCTAAGGAACTCCGGGCCCTGCAGGAAGAGCGGGCTGCGCTCAGTCAGCAGGTCAACGACTTGGCGCTCAGTTTAGACGCTCGGCGAAAGGAGTTCGCAAAGCTTCAGGCCGAGTATGGCGCCAAGGCGAAAGAGGTCGAACAGTTGGTAGGCCGGTTGGCGTCCGCGCAGACCGAACTGGCTCAGTCAGAGCGTCAGTTAGTAGCGGAACAGTCTGAGATACGACGACTAAGAAGCGAACAGCGTCGGCTGATCGCCCAAATCACGACGGCTCAGAATCAAGCACAAGAGGCGAACAAGCGCCTGCTTGCACTGCGCGAGGATATTCGCACGGCAGAGGCACGAAACCAAGATCTTCTGGCCGAATACGAAGATCAGTCCTTGCGCAACGTTGCCCTGGAACGAGAAAACGCCGCATTGGAGCGGCAGAATCTGACGCTGAAGCAAGACAACTCGCGCCTTGAAGCGGACAACGAGCGAATACGGCAGGAAAATCAGACTGTCAAGGATGAGGCCGCCAAGCTGAGAGCGGAATACGGAGAGCTGGTGTCTGGAGCGGGCTTGGAGTTTGCCACGCTCCGTCGACAGCCATTGGTCTATGGGACAGGGGAAGAGATTCAACGCATCAGCGTAAATCCGACGATCGGCCGGTTTAGAATCGAGCAGCAGATCCGCGAGGCGCTGGACAGCAGCGGCGAAAGGGCGCAACAGATGGGGGCCGAGCCTAACGACAAGGGGCGGACGGTGTTCATTCCAGACAAGGCGCCTCAAGGCAGCCAGGATATTATCACCGAGCAGGAGAGCATCGATGCGATCGTCGATCAGATCGGCCGTTCGGACGGACTGGTCGCCGCGCTGGTCGTCTCTTTGATCAACACCGTTCGCGGCGAGCCGGTGCCGGTCGAAATTCGGCTGTTCCGCAATCCGCTAGTATTTAGCAAGGGCGAGGAGATCGCTTCAGAGTCGATCGAGCCGCATAGTTCCGCCCAAGCGCTCACCATGGTGCTTCAGTTTTTGAAGGACGAAGTACGGAGCCGAGCGATCGACGAGGGCCTGATACCGCGCTTCGATCCTCGTGCCGAAGAGCCTTTTATAGGCGAACTGCCAGGCGACCAGCTGCTGGACCTCGCGACGAGCATTGCCCGGCTTGGAGGAAAGGTGCGAATCACAGCCAGAGCCGGCGACGACATCCGTGCTGCCGATCCGCTCCGGCTCTCCTTTGAAGTCCGCCGAGAGCGCTAGTCCAGCACGATCGGCTCGATTCCCAATTTCTCGCAGGCCGAGACAAGGGCGCCTATGTGGTCGCCAATGATGGCGTGAATGTGGTTGCACGAGAAGTTTGCCGCCAAAGTATCTGGAGAGCAGTCGAATCGAGCGTAAGCGTGCGGCCATTCGTAAGTGGTCATTTTAGCCAAACGCTCGTCCTCTTCAAAGCCGAATCTCTCGAAACTCCCGCGAAGAAGGTGCATCCGGTGCGCTCCGCTCTTTCGTGTGATTCGGCCAAAGGTAACCCTCTCTGCCGGGTCTGCGTAGAACTGCACGCTAGCGCCGCCGCATGGGAAGTACATCTCGTTGGAAGGATGCAGCCTCGCTTCCTTCCAGTTCTCGCGCCAGTTGTCGCTTCGGTGGGCGAACCAAGGCGCGTGCTGGCCGGAGTTGACCAGATCGTAGACTCGCAGTTCCTCGTGATAGTGCCTCAGATCGGCAAACAGTACGGGCGTCCTGCTGAGGAGCTTCATGATTTGCATGGTCAGAGCGCCGTTGGAGTCGCACTCGGTGGCGCAAACGATCGGTTCTTTATCGCCCTCCTCCCAATCGGCCGTGTCGTTCAGCAGGGCTTCTGGCACGTCCATGGTGCAACCCTTGTCCCACTCCGTATAGTCTAATTGGCCGGTCAGACCGCAGAAGTCGAGGCCCTCGTCTCTGCAGAGGTCTTTCATTGCGAGGTAAACGCGCACTTGTCTGGCCAAATGGCCGTCCAAACCTCGTCTCAGGCGGTCGTCGTTCCAGAGGATCTCGCCGCACGAATCTTCAAGCCACTGGAGACCCGCTTCGACCCGGTCTGCCGAGACCTTCTCGGCCAGCCAGGCCAAGCGCAGCTGCGAGACGTGAAAGACATGAACGCCGAACTGTTCCATCCATTGGCTAGGGTCTAAGTGGCCTGTATACATGCCCATCGATGGACCGTCCACGCATCCGTATCGCTGTCCGTACAGTTCTGCCGCGGCCTCTTCGCCTGCGATGCGTTCGTCAGGATCGTTGTCCCGCAAAAAGGCCCGAATGGACGCTTGTACCTTTGGATCGGCAACGTCGCCTAAGGCACGACCGAATCGCCTCCCCATTTCGTCCAGGGCGCCGGCCGAAGCGAAAAAGGCCACCCAGCCGGGATAGGCCGGGTTGATGTTGCCCATGCAGAGGATGGGGGCGTCGATGAGCGCGGCGGCTTGAGCCGTAAAATCGGGATAAGACCAGACGCAGAAGTTGAAGATGACCGCATCGCAATCGGCCATGCGGTCCGCCTCGTTTCGCGCGGTCGCAAAGTTCCAAACGACCTCTTCGGCCTCTTCAACGTCATGGCCTTCTTGCGCCAACCATCCTGATATCCGGCGCTGAAACCGAAAGCAGTCTTCGCGCAGTCGGTCGGCGACTCGTTTGCGTCCGTCGGTAAAGGTGATGATCCCAACTTTCATACCGATACCTTCTATCGAGGCACCCCCGAATCCTGCGATTCGAAACCCCGAGGTCGGGAATTGTGTAGACTGGTCGGTTAGGAGGCCATTGATGAAAGCGATATGGGCGAGTTTGGCGATAGCGATAGCATTTGCAACGGTGGGACAGGAGCCTGCTCAGAAGAAAGGCGTACAGGGATTTGAGAACTCGGACGAGGGATGGATTATTTTGCCCGGCGCCGACGGCAAGGCGGAGCGCACGAGCAACCCGAACGATGTGAAATCTGGCGAACGGGCGTTGGTTTACACGTATGTAACGGGCAGCGGCAAGCTCCACGCCATAGTCAACCCGACGGTAGAGTATTACGCGCAGGGCTTTCGGTTTTGGTACAAGACCGACCGACCGACCATTCTGGCGTTCATGCTCTCCGAACAGGGCGACGAGCGCTGGGTGGTCTCGCTCTGGTCGTCGGGCAATCAGTGGCAGCAGGCGACCCTTGCGCTGTCCGACTTTGAACTGGCAGAGGATGCGACCATCGTCAACAGCAAGATCGACATGGAGAAGATGGAGGGCATGGGCTTTGTCGACCTTTACAGCATTCTGGCGGGAAACAGCGACCTGGGGATGCTCTTAGGCACCATGCCGGGAACGCACATGCTGTGGCTGGACGATTTTGAGAGCCTTGAGAAGGCGCCCGCGCGCGCGGCACGGGCCGAACGGATCATAGACGACTTCAAGCGAGACTACTTATCGTGGGGCGGGACGGCGAACGTAGCTCTGAGCAAAGTCGGCGAGGGGATGGAAGTTCGATATCGCCAGGAGAATCAGGGTCTGTTCGCGGTGTTTCACGGCTTGACGCCCAAGCGCGCCGCTGGATCGAAAGGCGTTTCGGTCAAGATCAAGATCCGAGCTGCGACCACGATGGCGCTGACCGTGGAAGAGACCGATGGCGAGCGGTGGGCAATGACCAAGGACATAGGTGGCGAATCGGGCTTTACAACTTGGGAAGTCCAGTGGTCCGAGATGACCATCACCGACGACACCAAGGGCAAAGGCGACGGCAAGTTCGATGCGTCGAAAGTCAAGATGATCTCTTTGCTCGATCTGGGCGCGCTGCTCGATACGGCCGAACCGGCCAATAGTTGGACGATCGGCGAGGTCGGCCTGATCAAATAGGCTTGGTCGGCTCTAACAGCGCGATCAGCGCTTGTTCGGCTTCCCTGGGCTTAAACCCCGCAGGCCCAGGGGCGCCCTTATAGACGATCTTGCCCGTTTTGTCGATCACGTAGATTCGGTCGGGCCATCCGGCGTAGGCTTTCTCAACGGCATCGTCTATGCCGTCCACGACGACCGGGAAATCGAGTTTGAGTTTAGCGGCGCAAGTATCGGCGACCTCGTTTCGCTCCGTAAGGCTCCTTGGAGTTCTGACAATGACGCCTTGCGTTTCGTTCTGAGGAACTTGCCAACCGTCCGACGGATGCGCCTCGCGCACGTAGACCAATCGCACGTCGGCTCGATCTTTGTAGTCTCGAAAGATTCGATTGAGCGCCCCGACCTGGGCGCGAAACGGCGGTCAGGTGTAGCTTCCAAAGATCAGAAAAGTCGGCCGCTTGCCAAAATTGTCGGAAAGTTTGAACTCCTTGTCCGAGTTCAGAACTTTGAGAGTGAAATCTGGCGCTTTGTCGCCCACCTTGAGCGCTCCCTGCTGGGGGCGATCGCGCTGTGCCTGAAGAGCCAGCAGCGTCGCCAATACGAGAATGAGCGCTTTCATGATTGCTTGGACGGCTCGACGGCGGATTTGTTCAATGATGAGCGCCAGAGATAGAGCGCAAGGCCAAAGGCGAGGGCGCCGATCGCGGCCAGATGTCCGAAGGTGAACGGTTCGACCCAATACTTTGAGGTTGCGCCCGCGCGGAAGAATTCGTTGACGAATCGATAAGCGCCATAGAGCATGAGAAATTGGCAAAAGGTCTGGCCAGTGAAACGCTTTCTCTTTTCCAGCAACAGTAGCGCTGCGAAGATGCCCAGACCGAATAGAAAGGAGTAGATTTGCGTCGGATGGCTAGGCTCTGTCATAACGCCGGGTCGGTCTTCCATTGGAAAGGTCAGGCCCCAGGGCACGCCGGTCGGGCAGCCGTAGCAACAGCCGGCCAACAGGCATCCCAGCCGTGCGATGGCGTAGGCGAGGGCGAGCGAAGGGGCAAAGCAATCGGCCGCGGGCCAGAAGGACATCTTTTTGGCCCGCATGCAGAGATAGACGCCTAGGCTGCCGCCGACCAGGCCGCCAAAGAAACCCAGCCCGCCTTGCCATATGGCGAAAACCTCCAACCAATTGTCGCGAAACTCGCGCCAGTTCATGGCGACGTAGACGATTCTCGCGCCGACAACGCCTCCAAATACGCCCGCCAATGCGCTGTCGATGGCGTTTTCGGGCTTCATGCCAAAGCGGGGCGCTCTGCGGGCTGCGATCAACACGGCGACGATAATGCCGACCACCCACATCAGGCCGTAGCCTCGGACGACGAACGGGCCGACCGAGAAGATTTCGGGCATCATGAGGCGGCCTCTCTCTTTATCGCGCGCGAGACTTTTAGAGTCATGACGACGTATAGGATTACGGCAGCGTTGATACTGATATCCGCGATGTTGAAGACAGGCCAAACCCGAAAGTCGAACATATCGACGACGTAGCCGCGAAAGATGCGATCGACCATGTTGGCCAACGCTCCGCCCGTCAGCAACCCGAGCGCGACCTGCCCCCACTTTGGCGTTTGGGGATGGCGGATCAGGTAGAACACGACCGCCAGCACGATAGCGACCGCGAGAGGAATCGTCAGCCAGCCTCGGTCTTGCAAGAGGCCAAACGCAATGCCGGTGTTGTGCGTCAGCGTAAGGTGAAAGACGCCATTGATGATCGGTCTGCTTTCGCCCAAGACTAGATTTGAAACGGTGAGCACTTTGACCGCCTGATCGACCGCGACGGCGCCGAGGAGCGTCGTCCAGAAGTAAAACGCCTTCACATTAAGCCTTGGCGATGCAGGCTGACATATCGGCCTTCCCCGATGATCACGTGGTCCAAAACGGGGATGTCCAACGTCTCGCCCGCTTTCTTGAGTTCTTTGGTCGTTTCCAGGTCTTCCTTGCTGGGCGCAGGGTCGCCGCTCGGATGATTGTGGGCCACTATGATGCTCTTGGCTCCTTCGCGCACTGCCAGTTTGAACACCTCTCGAGCATGGGCGAGGCTAGCGTCCAGGAGGCCTTTTGTTACGTCTTCCTGAGCAAAGACTCGGTTCTTGACGTCCAAAAGCAGGACGATGAATCGCTCTTGCTTTTCGTCTTTGACGCGATGGCACAGAAGGTTGTAAACGTCTTCCGGCGAGTCGATTTGAGGATTTTCGCCAAGGCTCTCTAGGGCTACTCGCTTGCCCAATTCCATCGCAGCCTTAATCTGGACAGCCTTAGAAAAGCCCAATCCCTTGATCTTGCCCAACTCGGTAAGGCTGGCGGCGCCGATGCCGCGGAGCGATTTGAACTGAGAAATGAGGGTGCGACCTAAATCTATTGCCGAAGCGCCTTGCGAGCCGACCCTCAAGATAATCGCCAACAGCTCGGCGTTGCTCAGGTGCTCCGGGCCGTACGCAGCAAGACGCTCGCGCGGTCGCTCGGATGCGGGCATCTCTCGTATGGTGTAGAAGGTCTTGACGTTCTCCCCCATCGGGTCGATTCTACCAGACGCTACTGTACCGGGCCATAGAGCGCATACTCGCCTCCTTCGCGAACAAGAGGCGCGACGATTTGGGGTTTGCGACCCTTGGTGAGGCAGTAACCGCCGTTGTTTAGGAGCGCCAACGCCTCTTCCAAAGTCTCGCAGGGAACGGCTCGGCCCGATACATAGAAATCGAGACTTGGAAGGCCCGGCTTCACGTCGAACACTCCGAGCTCTGCGGCAGGCGGAACGAAGCGGGCCAACTCTCTGGGAGCGGCCAGAAATCGGGCATCGTAGGCTGTTAATCCGACATGGAAACCGAAGCCAGCGATTGCGAGCATCACGGTTGCTGTCGCCGTTCGAGAAATTGCGAATCGGACGTATGGAAGCGCCGCCAGAAGCGCAATCCACGGCGACTGAAGGAAAACAGCCAGGCCGACAGAGAGAAAGACCCAAAGCAGTCCCATGGCCAATTGTCCATAAACTGCCACATCGGATGAGAATCGAGCGTTTCGCGCCAAACAAGCCCCGATCAAGAGCGCGAGGGCCGGCGTCGTTGGCAAGATGTAATGAGGCAGTTTGGTGCCGCTTATGGTGAAGAGCGCGAAGACGATGAGCGCCCATCGCCACAGGAACTGTTCGACCGGGTTTGACGGCTGTCGCCACAAGGCGCCCAGTTTGTCCGCCCAGGGCGCCATTCCGAGAAGAAGGACGACCGGGTAGAACGGCAGGCCGACCAAGAAATTGGGCGGCGCATGCGCCTTGTCGCCCCCTGCCAAACGGGACAGATTTTGTTTGACGATGAACTCGTTGAAGAAGTCTCCTCCGTGTTGCGCGTAGACGGCGAAATACCAAGGCGCCGCGGTCGCGATCGCTGTTAGGAGGGCGGCGATCGCGTATCGAAATTGGAATCCGTTGGATCGGAGCAACGGCAGCGAGGCTAAAATCAAAACGCCGATCAGAAAGAGCGCCATTGGGCCTTTCATCAAGGTCGCGGCGCCCGTTGCAATTCCCAAGGGAACGCACCAAAACGGGTTCTTGGCGGTCTCCCATAGCGATATCAGCCCTATCAGAAAAAAAAGGACGAGCGCCATGTCGGTCAGCGCCAGACGACCTAAGACGAAGACCAGAGGCGAGGACAAGAACACGAGGGCGGCGAACTGCCCCGCGCCGGGCGAGAGTCGCCTTTCGCCCCAGGCCCAAAGAAGTATCGCAATGAGGCCAAAGGACAGGATAGAGGGCAATCTTGCGGCGGCTTCGGACGCTCCGAGCAACTTGATGCTAACGGCCATCAACCAATAAAGACCCGCAGGCTTTTCAAACCAGGGCTCGCCATAGAGCCTGGGCGTTATCCAATCGCCGGACCTCGCCATGGCGGCCGATACGGAGGCATAAAACCCTTCGTCAAGGTCGGTCAGGCCGAACGATGCCGCGTCCCAAAGGGCAAAACCGAGCGCAACCGCGAGCAGGGCGGCCAGTCGGCTCAACGGTACCAGCCCTGCTCGATCTCTTGAAGCTGAGCCTCGGTCATGCCAAAATGGTGGCCGATCTCGTGCAAGAGCGTTTCTCTGATTTGGCGTCGGACCTCAGTGCGCGTTCGGCAGATTCTTTGGATGTTGAGTTGATAGAGGTAGATGTGCGCGGGGTAGGGCATCGGGTCGAAGACGGACTGGCTAGTCCTGGGCGCGCCGACATAGAGGCCGAGCAAGGTCTTTTTTCGATGTCGTCCGGCCTCTTCGCCCGGTTCGTCCTCCACAACGATCGTAACGTTGTGGAGCTTCTGGCGAAACTCGCGAGGAATCTTGCGGTACTCCCACCTGGCCCACTGTTCGAACTCCTCGCGAGAGACCTCAACCATGCGTTAGAGCCATGTCAAGAAGCGCGAGACTTCCTTTGAGTACGATCCGAACGGATCGCGCAGGTCGATCTGGCGCATACGGTCGACATAGACCATGTCCCAATCAACATAGTACTTGGACGGACGGGATTCGCAGAGTTTCTTGACGATCGTCGCTCGAGCGCCTGCTCGGGTGTTGGTCGGCGCCTGTTCTGTAGCGGTCTCGATCCGCTCGTCAGTCACTACTCGCTTGACGGCGCCCATCTCTTCTAAAGCATGGTAAAGGCCCTGATCGGGATTGATATTGTGGTACTCGAGATCGATGCTGTGGAGCGAATCGTCGTCCCAATCGACGCCCGCATCTTCCATATACTCCCGAAGAATGTTCTGTTTGATGACCCAATCGATACGATCGTCTAACTGTTCCGGATCGGTCTCCAACAGGTTGAGCACATAATCCCATTCGGTCAGCACCCAATCGGTCTCTGCGTCCCGACCGGCGAAGCGCTTTTGCGCCAATGCCAGGTAGGCGCGCTGAAGATCGATGGCCGAGATGGAGTCGCCATCGATCAAGTGCACGATCCATTTCCGCGTTTCGTCGCGCGATATGTGCCGCATGGCGTTCAGCGGGTCTTGAATGCGCAGGTAGCTGGGCAATGCGCGCGCCTCCATCAAATCGAGTACCAGGCAGGTTGCGCCAATCTTGAGCGCGAACGCGTACTCGCTCATATTGCCTTCGCCATACAGAAGGTGCAGCCGCTGGTAGTTGCTGGAGCCATAGACGCTGTCCCACTTTGGGTTGATGATGGCCCGATTGAAGCGCACGCGGGAGGCGGTAACGCGAACGATGTGATCGGCTCGCTGGGAGAGTTGGAACTTGACCGTCGGATCCGGCAACACGTTGTAGACTTGCGAGACCCAGATAAAGTCTATCGGATGCTGCGCCATGTCTCGCAGGGAGGGCAATGTGTTGGAGTGCTCCAGAATGTGGCCGCCCACTCGCCCGGACCCGCCGTATATCTGCCGCGTGATCAAGAAGGGCAGGATCAGGTTAAACGCATCGGCCGGATACCGCTCGTCAGCACGAATCAAGTAGTTCTCGTGACAGCCGAACGTATGTCCGCCAAAGTGATCGACGTTGTTGTTGTAGAAGGAGACTTTATCGTCCCATCCCATTTCCCGAAGGATGTTCACAATGATCCTTTGTCCCGCCTTTTCGTGCGCGACCAAGTCGAACAGGCTGGCGCACTCGGCGGTTGCGAACTCGAGGTGGCTTCCGACCGCGTCGATGTAGAGGCGCGATCCGTTTTTTAGGAATCCGCCGCTTCGGGCGGGCTCGAACGCTTCGTCTCGGGCGGTCAGGTCGATCAGGCCCAATCCGGCTTTGTAGAATGCGTGGTTTTTGACTGCTTCGACGACGGTTTCGGCGCCCCCGAGGGAATCGTCCCGAATCAGGCAGCCAAACTCGGTCTCGATGCCGAACACGCGTCGGCCGAGCATGGATTCGCCGCTCTTAAAGAGTCCTGAGATGCCTTTCAACGGTTTCATGATCGATTCGTCGGAAGCGGTTTTCTCTATGGGTTCGGCGTTCGAGGATAGCGGCCTCGATCTCGCCTTGTTCTATCGCGGTTTTTAGCGCGGATATGGCTTGATCGTCGGTCGGTTCCTCTTCCAACTCGATGGAGGCTTTTGCGGCGCCCCAAGCCAAGAGACAGGACGGCAGAGCCTCGTCGATCGTGCCGCCGTGCTTTAGGCGGCTGGTTGCGGCCTCCTCGGCCTTGTCGTCGCCTGCGACGACTGCTCGGTTCTTTTGGGGCGCATAGTCCCCGTCATAGCCCAAAGTGAAGAACTTATCCTCCTCCAATTGGTCGGCGACCTCGGCAAAGAGGCCTCTTGCGACTAACGGCGAGATGGTCGGGTCTCCAAATGCGCGTTTGACCGCAGGGCTTAACGCGACGCCTACCACTCTCTGGATCGTAACGTCGTCCGGGCTGCGGGCAAAGCCTTCTTGATGGGCAAAATCGATCGCGGCGATCCTCAGAGCCTCGACATCCGATTGAGCCCCCAACGCGCCATAGACCAACTTGTCGTAGATCTCATAGATTTTGGGAGATCGACGGCGCACGCTCATTATCAAGACCCCTTCGGCGCACGAGGCGGCCACGACCGGGCTGCCGTCGCGCAGGCGCAGGCGCACAAACTCCTCTCTTCGGTTGACGCTTTCTTGCCAGTCGTAAGGCGTTATCACTTTATTTGCCTAATTTGGAAATAGCGGCTCGAAGCTCTTCGTCGGACAACGAGACAACGCCTTCCTCGGATACGCGCTTTGCGGTCGGTAGCACCTTGTCGAATCCGCCTGTGGCCGAATCGAGGTCGGAGGCAATGTCCAGCAGCGTCAAGGCGTCTTTGAGAACGTCGTCGTAGGGTCTTTCTTCGAACTTGCCGCGGGTCTTTTCGATATATTCGAACGCTCCTCGAATTCGTTCCGATCCGGATCCCGCGGCCGTATAGGAATCGCTTTCGAATCGCGCGCCAGAGGCGTCGTAAAAGTAGATTCTCGCTCGCGATTCTGCCAGATCATAGGCCGTAAGGATTGGCACGAAAAGACCAATTCCGCTCATTGCATTGGGGAGATTGGCCGACAGAGCGCGCGAGATCTCTTGCAGTTTGCCGTCCAGACTCATCGGTTGAAGCTGGCTGCGCGAAAAGTACTTGAACGCATGGCGCAGGTAGCGCGCCGACTCGATTGCTCGACCGTAGGCGCCTGCCAAGGCTATGAGCGTATAGTCGTCCAGGGCGATGATCTTTTCTGCTTTGTCGTACATGATGGCGGCAGCCGCCGTCGCTCTGCGATCGCCCAGGTTGAGCGCGCCGCCTTTATACTTAACGGCCAATACGGTAGTGCCGTGCGTCTCCAAGCCTGCCGCAGCATTCGGATGCGCTACTATCGAGAAGGGCAAGATGCCGTTCTCGGCCAAAAGCGCCGCAAAGTCGCCTTTGCTCATGCGGTTACTCGCCGCTCCTTTGGCGGTACTTTTTGGCCTGTTCCGGGTCTACCTTTCTCATGCGTTTGAGAAGTTCGTTCGCGCCCGGACGGTCTACTTTGGGCGACTTTGGTCCGTCCTCGTCGCCGTGCTTGGTGGACCGCTCCTGCGGGATCGGCTTTCTCAATCGGTCTTCTGTTCTAATGATCATAATTGGCTCCTTAGCGCATCTGCGATCGCGTCAGCGAAGGCTGTCGGGTCGTCAATTCCCTGCAATGTCTCCAGCAGTTTGGTCAAATCGGGGTCGACCAATCTCTCTAAGTTGATCGTTCGCTCGCCCCTGTCCGTCTTTAATCGAAGTCGTCCCCAACTTATCCATACGATGCGGTCGGCAAAGCGTTGCACGGCCAAGCCTCTTATCTTGGCGCGGGTCGCGTCCATTGCCTCTGAGATGGATGACTGGGCGGTCTCGTCAGAGATCAGCGCCAGCAACTGGCCTTGGTCTACCAAAGCCTGATAAAGGCTCTCGGTTGGATTGAGTAGATGGTACTCCATATCGAGGGCGGCGATCATAGGATCGGACAGTTCGACTCCGTCCGAATCCATGTAGAGCCTGAGCAATCCCAGTTTGGCCGCCCAGTCCGCTCGGTCGGATAGTCTCATCGGGTCGTCGTCCAGCAAGTCGAGGCATCGCTCCCACTCCGCCATTACCCAGTCCGTCTCTTTGTCTTGACCTTCCAACAGTTTGGCGGCTTCGGAGAGATAGGCGCGTTGCACGTCGGTTGCTCGAATCTTCTGTCCATTGCTCAGTTCCACCGTCCAAGC
Organism: Armatimonadota bacterium; assembly: GCA_013359125.1. Classification (NCBI taxonomy): domain Bacteria; kingdom Bacillati; phylum Armatimonadota; species Armatimonadota bacterium. The sequence continues at coordinate 23,774 of JABWCR010000006.1, forward strand.
GAACTGCTGGTCTCGCGAAATCTCTTTGATCGCTCGGACAGGGTCTCTTATCTCTATCTTGGGCTGCCATCCGTGCTCGATCAGGTCGAGCGCGATCCGGGTTGTCCCGACTTTCATCGCGGTGGCCCAATGGGATCGGTTGGCATCGCCACAGATGACATGGAGCCGACGATATTGGGCTGCGTCCGCATGAGGCTCGTCGCGCGTGTTGAAGATGGGGCGCCGATAGAGGGTATCGACGCTGGCGATCTCGCTGATGAAGTCGGCGCGCTGAGAGATTTGGAAGGCCGCTTTAGGCCTCCTCTCACCTTCAATGATCGCTTTGCCTGCGCCTGTAAAAATCTGCCTGGTTGATAGAAAAGGGATGAGTCCCGCCAAGAGCCGATCGAACTCTACGTCTCGGCGGCAGAGGTAACTTTCGTGGCAGCCATAACTTGCGCCATGGTAGTCCGTGTTGTTCTTGTAAACCCTTACCTCGGCTCCGACGTTTTTTGAATAGGTTTGCGCGCACTGCTGCACGATCTGTTCGCCCGCCAGGTCGGCGGCAACAAGCGAGAGAAGCCCGACCGTTTCGGGCGTGGCATATTCGGGATGGCCATGATCGTTGTACAGTCTGCCGCCGTTTGATAAGACGCGGTCGGCGACGGCTTGTTGGCCAAAGGCGCGCACCGTGCTGGATTGCTCGAAGCGATCGTCGTTCGGGTCGGTCTGAAGCCGATCGGCCCGAAAGCCCCGCATGTCTCTTCGCGGGTCTTCTAAGGAGTAGTTCCACTTTCGCACTCCGTCCAAGGGGCACGAGCGCACGATTTCCGCAGAAGCCTCCATCAGTTGAGAGACCGGAAGCCCCTCGACCGTAAAGCCGTATTCCGTCTCAAGCCCGACTAATCGACGCACACCGAGATTATACATCTGACAGGCGTTTAGTAAGCCACTCTTCGACTTCGGCAAGCGAATCGGCACGGTCTGCGACTTCCGGCAAAGCGTCCGCCCAGCCGAAAAGAAGCAACGGCTTTTGCATTCGGAGCGCCAGAGCGATCTCGTTAAGCGTGCCGTCGCTCCCCGGCAGGGCGATGATCAGGTCGCTGGTTCTGACATTGATCCAGTTTCGCGTTGCTGCATCGGGAGCGAGCGGGTCGAAAGCGCCGAGAGGCGCAACGACCGGGATTTCGATCCATTGGTTAGGGTAACCGGGCGGCAATCGATGGTCGGCGCCTATGGTGGGCAAGATGCCGATGCTGGCGCCTTTCCTTTCAGGCTCTTCGACAAAGGCCTTGGCGACCGAAGCCATAACGCCCTGTCCACCGCCTGTAAGGAGATTCAGCCCTCGCCTGGCGAGCAGTCTGCCCAGAGGTTGCGCCAAGTGCGGGCGGTCTTCTGTGCCCGACCCCATCACGCCTACTATAGGACGCTTCATATCGCTTTGCCAAACGATGGTTCTACTATGCTATCCGATCGATTTCGCCCATATACGGATAAAGCGGCTCTGGCAGTTTGATGCTTCCGTCGGCGCCCTGATAGGTCTCGATCAATGCGGCCACCAAACGGGGGAGCGCCGTGCCCGAAGCGTTGAGAGTGTGAACGAACTCGGGCTTGCCTCCTTCGCGTCGGAAGCGGATGTTGGCTCGTCGAGCCTGGAAGGCCTCGAAGTTGCTGCAGGAGGAGACTTCCAGATACTCGCCCACGCCGGGGGACCAGACTTCCAGATCGTAGCACTTGGCCGCCGCAAAGCCAAGATCGCCGCCGCAAAGCGTTACAACGCGATAGTGCAGACCGAGCGCCTGCAGCACAGACTCGGCATCGGCTAGGAGTTTCTCGTGCTCGGCGTAAGATTCTTCAGGAAGCGCGAACTTGACCAGTTCCACTTTGTTAAATTGGTGGACGCGCAGGAGCCCTCGCGTCAGGCGGCCGGCGGCGCCCGCCTCGCGCCTGAAGCAAGGCGAGTAGGCCGCATAGTTGATCGGAAGTTGATCGGCTTCCAGGATTTCGTCTCGGTGGATGTTGGTAACCGGCACTTCGGCGGTCGGTATCAGATAGAGATCGTCGTCCGCGCAGTGGTACATGTCTTCTCGAAACTTGGGGAGTTGCCCCGTGCCTTGCAAGACCTCTGGTCGGACCAAGAAGGGCGGAAAGATCTCGGTATAGGCGTGCTTGGAGACGTGCAGATCGATCATGAAGTTGATCAGAGCTCTTTCGAGCCTGGCGCCCAGACCTTTGTAGACGATAAAGCCGCTGCCGCCTATCTTGGCGCCCGCTTCGAAGTCGATGATGCCGAGCGCCTCGGCTATCTCCCAATGGGGCTTTGGCTGGAAGTCAAAGCGGGTCTTTTCGCCCCATCGCTTGTGCTCAGGATTGTCGGCGCTCTCCTTGCCGGGAGGCACCGATTCGTGGGGTATGTTGGGGATTAGAAGCAAGGTCGCTTCGCGTTCTTCTTCGATTCGGTTTGCGTCTGCTCGAAGCTGCGCGATCTGATCGCTCACAACCTTGAGCCTCGCAATCTCGGCCGAGGCCTCTTGCCCGGCGCGCTTCATCTCGGCGACGACCTTGGAGGCTGCGTTTTGCTCCGCGGTCAGTCGCTCTGTCTCCGTTACGGCCTCTCGCCATTTTTTATCCAGTTCCAGCCACTTGTCGACCAGTTCTGGGCTTTCGTTGCGTTTGGCCATGCCGGCCAGGGCGGCTTGAGGGTCGGAGCGCAGAAGTCGATAGTCGAGCATGAGGAGTATTGTACCGCTTGGTCGTTTTGGTTTCCGGCGGTCTTTGGGCTATAATATAGGGGACGAATGATTAAGGAACGCGATATGTTGCGGTTGAACAGCGTGCGCTGGAGTACCGGCTCTTGGTTCGGAATGCGGGGGCGCTTCCGTCAGAAGCTTGCCCTTCCTTGTGCCAATCAGGAAGCCCGCGCCCAGCGTTGCGTCGGGCTTCTTTCTTTTTCGAAGCCAAATTTGAGCGGAGGCCGATGACGAGATGGGCGAAGTCCTGGTGCTGAACCAAAACTATGAGCCGCTGAATGTTTGCTCGATCCATCGCGCGGTTACGATGGTTCTTTTGGGCAAGGTGGAGATCGTGCGCCACAACGGTCGGCGGATCGGCACGATTTCTGGCGGCTTTGAAGCGCCGTCCGTGATCCGGCTCAGCTATTTGGTTAAGCGACCATTGCCCGACATCCGAGTGAGCCGACGCGCGGTGCTGGCGCGAGACCGATACACGTGCCAATACTGCGGTCATGTTTCCAGAGATCTGACTGTGGACCATGTCGTGCCGCGCCGGCACGGCGGGCTGGACACTTGGGAGAATTTGGTCGCCTGTTGCCGCCGCTGCAATCTGCACAAAAGCGACCGGTCGCCTAACCAGGCGAATTTGAAGCTGATGCGAAAGCCCAAGAGGCCGCATTTCGTCCCTTACTTGAGCCTGCCGCTTTATGTCAAAGCGCTGGCCAAGGAGGATTGGAGAGAGTTCTTGCCGGTTTTCGACGACCTAGAGTTCCACTGACCTATCGCAAGAGTCGATCTTGGAAGAGCTTATACAGGTCTAGCGAGATCACCGAGACAAAGATCAGCAGCACCATCGAGAGGCCGACGGCCTGGACGGCGCGAGTCGCTTTGGCCGAGAGCCTCTTTCTCCGAATCGATTCGACCAGGATGATCAATATCCAGCCGCCGTCCAGTACGGGTATGGGCAACAGGTTGACGATTCCGAGCATAATCGAGAAGGACCCGGCAAACTGCGCGACTTGAGTGAAGCCCAGGCGGCTGACGTTGCTGACCTGGTTGGCGATGGAGGCTGGGCCGCCCACCTCGTCCGAGCTGGCTCTGCCAGAAACCAGTTTAGTCAGGAAGCCGGTGATTCCCACGATGTGATTGAACGTAACCGTTCCCGCATACTGGACCGCGCCGATCAGCCCGACCGGCTCTCGTTCGCTCAGCCACATGATCCCGATCATGCCGATTTCGACTTTCTTGCCGTCGACTTCTTTCTCTTTGCCCTTAGGCGTTACCTTGAGTTCGACCGTCTGGCCGTTGCGATCGACAACAAGGGCGAGTTCCTTGCCCAGGCCCTTTTCTATGAGGTTCTTCGCCTCTTCGGTCGTGGCGATCGGCTGACCGTCGATCGACCGGACAAAGTCGCCCGTTCTCATACCCGCTTGGTGCGCTGGGTCGCCCGGGTTGACGAACTGAACGCGAGGAACGGCCTTGTCGGAAGGAACGCCAGCGAACGTTGCGATCAAAAAGAACAGCACAAGCCCCAGCAAGATGCTAAAGAGCGGGCCGGCGAATATCGTCGTGAAGCGCGCCCAGCCGCCTTTCGATTGGAATCCGTCGGGCTCGTGCGCATCTTCCGGATTCATTCCCGCGATCTTTACAAACCCGCCGATCGGTACGGCGCGCCAGTTATAGACCGTGCCGGATTTATCTTTGCCTAAGCGAAAGAGGACCGATCCAAACCCAAGGGCGAACTCCTCAACTCTCATTCCGGCGCGCTTGGCAAAGTACATGTGGCCGAACTCGTGCACGGCCACTAAGAGCGTAAATATCCCCAATATATAGAAAATCGTCGGTATCATCAGGCTAACGCGGGCGCCTCCTTACGTCTGGCCAGCTCGTAGGCCGCTTTCCTCGATGCGGCGTCTTCGGCCAGCACGTTATCGAGCGTAACTTCCGTTACCGCTCGTGAAGACAGCACCGTTCGTGCCAACGGCACAATCTCGTGGAAGCCGATTTCGCCCCGAAGAAACAAGTCTACCGCCGCTTCGTTGGCCGCGTTGAGCGCCGTTGGCGCCGTGCCGCCATTCCTAGCGGCCTCGTAGGCCAAGTCGATGGCTGGATAGCGAAGGCCGTCCATTTCGCTGAACTCGAGCCGCGACATTTTTTCCAGCGGCAGCCTGGGCAATCGCGTTTCTGGGCGATCGGGATACATGAGCGCGTACTGGATGGGGCCTCGCATATCGGGCATTCCCATTTGCGCCTTCATCGAGCCGTCTTTGAACTCGACAATAGAGTGCACGATGCTTTGAGGATGCAAGGCGACGCTGATTCGGTCGTACGGCAGATCGAACAGCCATCTCGCTTCTATGATCTCCAGCCCCTTGTTCATCATTGTGGCCGAATCGACCGTAACCTTTGGCCCCATGCTCCAATTGGGGTGATTGAGCGCGTCGGCGACCGTTACCTGTGAAAGTCGGCCAATCGGCCAGTCGCGCAGCGCGCCGCCCGACGCCGTCAGGATGATTCTCTCGATGTTCGACTTCTCTTCGCCCTGGAGGCACTGGAAGATTGCAGAATGCTCGCTGTCGATGGGGATGATAGGCGCGTTCATTCTTCGAGATTCCTGCATGACGATCTCGCCGGCGGAGACGAGCGTTTCCTTAGTCGAGAGCGCGACCGGCTTGCCATGGCTGAGAGCCATTAGCGTCGGTTGCAGCCCGATCATGCCGGCGACGGCCACGACTACAAGATCGACTTCTGGTCGGCTCACCAGTTCGCACAGTCCTTCGACGCCTTCTTTGACGGTGATTTCGCCTGCGGCGATAGTGGCTCTTGCCCGTTCTGCGGCTTGGTGCGAAGCCAAACCGATCCATTGGACGCCGTGCCGACGGGCTTGCTGGATAAGCAACTCCGCATTGGAGCAAGCGGCGAGCGCGACCACGCTCAAATGTTCAGGCAGTCGTTGGACAATATCGAGAACTTGGCGGCCTATGGAGCCTGTCGAGCCAAGCAGTGCGATTCTTTTCATGAGGCTAGCCTATATTACCTTTTGAGTCAGGCGATTGGTTCCCCTACAGGATCAACGGCCATCTCGACGACCGCCCGAGTCTCATCGACCGGATCGCCCGCTTTGTACGGCACGATGCGCGAGACCCCAGAGACCATGGTAACGCCGACCCAGGTCTTGGCGCGTCCGATGGTAACCGGATTGTGCGTAACGACCAAGGTTTGGCTGGTCTTGGCCAGTTCCTCTACGTGATCGACAAATCGCTCGACGTTGCGACCGTCCAGAGCGGCGTCTACCTCGTCTAGCACGCAGAACGGGCTTGGATTGACATCGAGGAACGCAAAGAGCAAGGAGGCCGCCGTTAGGGCGCGCTCGCCGCCGCTCAGCAGTTCGAGTCTTTGGCGCCGCTTGTTGGGGGGCTGGGCTTCGATGACGACCCCGGCGCTCAACGGATCGTCGGGGTCGGTTACGATCAGATCGCACTGTCCTCCGCCAAAGAGGCGGGCAAAGCGATCCTGGAAGGCGGCGCGAATGCGGTCGAGGGCTTGTTCGAACTGCTCTCTTGCCGATCCGTCCATCTCCTGCAGACTCTGCTTGATCCGATCGTGCGACAGCGCCAAGTCCTCGCGCTGTGTCATTAGTTGATCGTGCCGTTCCGAAAGCCGCTCAAACTCCTCGACCGCGCCCAGATTGACATCGCCCATTGCCATCATGGACCGGCGGAGCGAGCGAATTCGATCTTCGACCCCTGTCGCCTCGGATTCCCAACTCTTATCGGGTTCTCCGATGGGATCGTCGCCGAACTCCTGCTCCCATCGCTCTTTCAGCTCGGCGATTCGCGCCTCGGCTCTTGCCGACTGAAGCTCCAACTCGCGATCTTTGCGCGAGAGCGAAGAAAGGTCGGATCGCATTTGCCGAATCTTGTCGGCCAGTTGGTATCCCAACTCCAACTGTTCCTGTCGCTTGGTTTTTAGGTCGGCGGCTTGTTTCTCGGCGGCTTGAAGCTGCAGATCGGCTTGGGCGCGCTCGATTAGGATGGTCGCTTCGCGCTTCTCGATCTCTTTGAGTTCGCTGCCGACCTGCGCGATACGGCCTTCCAGCTCTGTTCGTCTGATTTCTTCGTTCGCACGGTGGCGCTCAAGTTCTTTTGTTTCGCCCGTTAGAACCTCTCGCTCGCGTCGGCGCTCCGCATCGCGGCTGCGCGATACGGCCAGTTCGCTTGTAATCTGCTCTATCTGGGCTCTCAGATCGTCCATATTGAGGGCGATCTGGTCCGGGTCGTACTCGGTCGCCATTGAGGCCGCATCGTCTGCGATTCTAAGGGCCTGCCGGACTTCGTCCAGTCGTTTTTGGGCATCGGCAAGCGACTTGTGCGCCGCTTGTTCCTCTGCCCGGGCGCCCGCTAGTCGGGTCGAATGGTCGTTGAGCTGGGTCGTGAGGCTTGATGCTTGCTCAAGCAAGGCGGCCTCTTCGCTCATAGCTATCGATCTGGCTTGCTCAATCGCGTCGATCTGAGTTTGGATCTGCGTTAGACGATCGCGAGCGCTGTCGTATTCCGCCCTCATCCAGATTGCGCCTCGCTTCTCGATGCTGCCGCCAAACAGGGCGCCTGCGGCGCTTACCGATTCTCCATCGATTGTAACGACCCGTTCGATGTCTGGATCGCGCTTGGCAACTCGGATCGCTTCTTCCAGGTTCTCCGCAAGCGCCACGCTGTCGAAGAACGACTTGAGCTCGCCTTCCAGATGCTGGCTGAGGCAGTTTGGACAGCGCTTGCGCTCTGACATCAGTTCCAAAGGCAAGAAGGTTGCAGAACCCAGATCGTTCTCTCTCAGGTATCGGATCGCGGCGAGCGCTTGATCGACCGAATCGCAGACAAAGGCATCTGCCAGAGCGCCGAGCGCGGCGGATAAGGCCAATCGGTGGCGGTCGTCGGTCGATATCGTCTCGGCAGCGCGGCGATAGACCGGCGGCAAGTTGCCGTTGGCGATCGCGCTCAAGATGGCCTGAACCCCTGCTTCCGAGTCTTCGCCAGACTTCAGCGCGCCTTCGATAACTTCCAGGCGGCCGGATTCGCGATCGAATTCGGACTTCAGCAAGCCTGCCTGATCGGTTAAGTTCTTGACCGATCGGCTTGCTTCGGCCGTCTTTGAACGGAGGCCTTCTAACTGCGCCTTAAGGCCCTCCGCACGCTCTTCGATCGAGCTTCTCGACATTTGGGCCGCTTCAGCGTTGCCAGCCGCCTCGTCCAAGGCGTTCAGGAGATCGGCCTCCTCTGAGCGGAGCCGTTCGATGGTCGCCTTTGACTGCTCGATGCTGAGTCGCTCTTCGGTAACTTGCTTCCACAGTCGTTCCAACTGGCTTCGTTCGTCCTCGAGTTTGGCTCTGGCTTGCTCCAGTTCTGCGGCTTGACGCTCGCCGTCGGGGGCCGATGCGAGTTCGGTCAGGCGCCTTGCCGACTCTTCGAGTTCTGATGCGAGCCTTTCGCACCGCTCTGCGACGCCGGCAATCTCGGAACGGGTCACCTCGATCAACTCGCTGATCGTTTCGCGACGCTGCTGAGCGAGATTCCATTGACCTTCTAATCTCTCTAAAGCGCTGTGCATCCCGCTCTGGACGACGCGTATCGCGTCGAGCTCGGCATCGATCTCAGCGACTGCCAAACCGCCTTGTTCTGCCAACTGTTCCTGCTGTTCGATCAGCATCTCTAAGTTGGTCATTTGCGAATCGAGCGCTTCGCGCCTAGAGTCTGCATCAGCCAGGACTGCTTCGGATAGGCGCATTTCATTGCTCAGAAAGCGGCGGTCGAGGAGCGTCAGTTCGTCACGGAGTTCGCGATATCGGACGGCGCGTTCGGCTTCGAGCCGCATCGGCTCTCGCTGCCGATCCAATTCGGCAATCACGTCTTCGGCTCGTTGCAGGTGCATTCGCGCCGTCTCCAGGTCGCGAAGGGTCTCTCTCCTTCGGTGCCGGTAGCCTGCCACGCCTGCGGCCTCTTCGATCCATTGTCGCCGCTCTTCGGGAGTCGCGGCTAGAAAGCTCTCGACATCGCCCTGGCCAATGATCGCATAGCCGCCTCGCCCCAGCCCGGTGCCTGCAAAGAGGTCGGCCACGTCTTTGAGCCTGCAGGGGGTTTTATTGATCCAGCAGTCCCACTCGCCGTTGCGATAGAGCCGCCGGGTTACTTGCACCTCTTCGGCGTTCAACGGCAACCAGCGCGATTCGTTGTCGAAGAGCAGGCTGACCTCGGCCAGGCCGGTAGGTTTTGTATCGGTGGAGCCGGCAAAGACGACTTCGGTCGCAGAGCCTGCCCTCAGGGCGCGAGGGGAAATCTCGCCCAGCGCCCAGACGATCGCGTCAACGAGGTTGCTCTTGCCGCAACCGTTCGGCCCAACCACAGCGGTCAGATCGCCGTCCAGGTCGATCTCCGTGCGATTGGCGAACGTCTTAAAGCCTTGAATTCGAATCCTTTTGAGAGCGATGGGCATCCGTTCCGTCCATCATCCGATACTACGGGTTGTATTATGCACGATGGAAGCAAGAAAGATGTTGGGATTCCTTTGTTGGTCGCGCTGTATAGACAACGGCGCGCGACTTTCTGCCGGGTAGACTTGGTCCGGAGGGATCTTATGATTACAGCGACCCGATTCTTATTAAAGTCTCTGATGGTTGTTTTGGCAGGGAGTCTCGTTCAGTTTCCTTGCGCCGGGCAAACATGCGACCGTCGAGAGACCCTATTGACCTATTCTGGCGACCTGCGAGGGGTTACGGCTTTGGCGCATTCGCCTGATGGCTCGACATTAGCCGTAGGCACTGCCGTGATGCTGAGTTCCGGGACTCTCAGAACGCGATATTCGGGCGGAACGGTCGTCTTGATGGATCTAGCCACTTCGGATATTCGGACCGTTTTTGAAGTTGCCAGTAGCGACGGAGTCACGGCTTTGGCGTTTTCTCCCGACGGACGCCGGTTGGCGATCGGCGTTACGCGAATGCTTGGGGACGGAACGCTGGGAACGCGATACTTGTCAGGCACGGTCTATTTGTACGACATTGAGCAAAACGTCTGGGTTACGGCCTACTCAGAGACAATTAACAACCCTGGCGTAACGAGCCTTAGCTTCAGCCCGTTAGGAAGCCATCTTGCGATCGGAATCTCGCGAGTTAGGAGCGATGGCGTTGCAGGAACTCGATTTGTGGGCGCTTCCGTCGTTACGATTCGGTACCCATTGGCCGATGTCAACGGCGACCTTTGCACCGACGACAGCGATCTTGCGGCGGTATTGCTCGCATTTGGTCAGTCCGGCATCAATTTGCCGGAAGACGTCAACTGTAGCGGAACGGTCGATGACGCCGACCTGGCGCTTCTCCTATTCGATTTCGGCACTGGCTGTTAGGTATTGGCACGGAACTTCGCGATGGCCTATTCGTCTTCTATCTAGCACTTTCCGGCAGGCGGCTCCGCACACTTCGATTGGTTACGTTCCGGCCAATCTATGGTAAAATTCCTTGTAACAGCCGGAGCGGAGTTCCTGCTGGACACAAAAGGAGGCTTTTGTTATGAAACGCTTAATTCCGGGGCTTGCCCTTGGACTCTTGCTGACGTTTGGAGCGACCGCGCAGGATCAGGGCGGCAACAAGAACAGCCAGCCGACGCCTCCGGGCAACGTCATTGCGCCCGCGCGGCCGGCGACCGGCATCACCCCTCAGGCGCTGACCGTTTCGCTCGGTCTCAATGCCGATCAGCGCGCTCGCGTCGAGCGGATGTATCAGGATTGGCAAGATCGCAACAACCAAATTAAGGCGGACGGCGGCTTGACTCAGGATCAGCGGCTGCAGCGCATGATGAAGAGCCGCGACGAGTATATTACCCAGGTGCGCGGGCAACTGACCGACGAGCAGAAGGTCAAGTTCGAAGAGGTTTTGAAGACCGACACCTCCGGCGCCGCGCAGGAGTTTACGCTCAACGCCGAACAACGGCAGAAGATTCTCGAAATCACCAAGCGCTACAACAAGATCAAGGCCGAAAAGATGGAGGATCCCAAGCTGAATCCTCAGGATCGCCAGAAGGCCATTCGCGAGGTCGAGAAGCAGATGCTCGACGAGATCAAGGGCGTCTTTACGCCCGAGCAGCGCGCCCGATTCGAGGAGCGGCAGAAGAATCTGGAAGAGGCCAAGGCCAAAGAAGCCAAGCCCGCAGAGAAGAAGCCTGAAAGCAAAGAGGGCGACAAGAAGGGCGATAAGTAGTTTGCCGAGATAGGCCGATCTTGCGCTCGGCCTATCTCTTTTTGAACAGCGCCAGAACCACGTCCCCGTCAAACTTCATCTTTTTCAACTCGTCCACGATTTTTAGCCTCATAGAGCATCGATCTCCCGCGGGTGCTTGTACTGTTCCCTTCTCTTCTGCACAAGAAAGTCCATCACTTGCAAGGGATCGAAGCCCAAGCGAACGAGGCTCTCGCGAATCATCTCGGAAGCGGCCTCGAACTCGCCGAAGATGACGGCGATGGCGCCCGCTTCTCTGATTTTGGCCATATCCTTGCCGCGATGGACTCTGGCAATAATAGGGAGATTCGGCTCCATTTGTTTGAGCCTATTGACGACCATGGCGGCAGCATCGCCGTCTGGCAGCGCAACGATGGCCAGTTGCACTTTGTGAGCGCCTGCGCGCTGCAGCACTATATCGGACGAAGCGTCCCCGTAGAGCACAACGACATTGTCGCTGTGGGGGTGGTGGAAAGCGGTTTCGTCGTAATCGACCGCCACATGAGCGACGCCCATCGAGGCCAGAGCCTCGGACAAGTATCGACCGACCCTGCCGAATCCCAAGATTGCGACTTGCGGATGGAATGCGCGCAGTTTTTCCAGTTCGTCGTGCTCCCGAGGGCTGCGGTTAAAGAGTCTGGCGATCGCTGGCCATCGGATGAGCCTCGAGTAGATTTTGGGGGAGATCTGATAGAGGAACGGTGCAAGCAATAGCGAGACGAGCGCCGAAGACAAGATGATCGAGCCCATTTCGTTCGAGATCAGGCCGCGGCTTGCACCGAATGTGGTCAGGACAAAGGTGAACTCGCCGATGTGCGCAAGCCCCAAGGCCGAAATGGTCGCTGTGCGTCCGTGCCAACCTGCTGCAAGGAGCACGGTCGCAACCAGGAGAGCCTTGACGATCAGGATCAGACCGAGCGTTGCTAGCACGGAGGGCCACTGTTTGACGAGACTCTGGAGATCCAGCAGCATTCCGACCGAAACGAAGAACATCGAGGCGAAGACGTCTCTGAGCGGCCGAACCTGGCTGAAAGCTTCGTGCGCGTAATCCGATTCGCTGATCATCAGTCCCGCCATAAAGGCGCCGATCTCCACGCCGAGGCCCGCTTCCTGGGCCACGATGCTCACGATGAGACAGGAGCATACGATCGTTAAGAGGAAGAGTTCGCGACTGCGTCGATGCGCCACAGCGTGGAGGATGCGCGGCATTCCCTTGGTGGCCACAATGATCGTGCCGACCAAGAAAAGCGCCGCTTTGCCGATCGCTATCAAGACCTGTCCGAAATCGTCTGGGGAGTAGTTGGGGCCAAAAGCCGGCAACAGTGCGATCATGAGGATCACGGCCAAGTCTTGCGCGATCAACAGAGCCAGCATCGCTTTGCCGTGCGAAGAGTGGAGTTCGCCCCGTTCTTCCAACACCTTCATCATGACCGCGGTTGAACTGAGCGCCAAGCCGCAACCCAAGAAAACGCCCTGAAACAGGGTCCAGCCGAGGAAGTTGGCCACTAGCGCTCCGACCGCAACCATGCCGAGAATCTGCGCGCTGCCGGCAAAGAGCGCCGTGCGCCAAACCGAACGAAGCTCCTCGAGAGAAAACTGCACCCCGACCGCGAACATCAAGAGCGCGGCGCCTAGTTCGGCGACTAGTTCGACCGCCTCAGGGCTTGCCGAAAAGCCAGGCGCATAGATGCCCACCACTACGCCAGCGGCCAAGTAGCCGACTAACGGGGGAAGTTTGGCAAGATTGGCGGCCAGTCCGCCCACCAATCCGGCCACCAATGCTGCTCCGACGCCGGACAGAAAGATGTGGCCGTCCATCGAATCTTAGTTCGACTTGGGCCGGTCGCATCCTCTACTTGATGTTGCCCATCAGGCTGTAAATGGGGGAAATAACGGACATGGCGAAAACGCCGATCACGACGCCGAGCGCCAGCACCATGATCGGCTCTAGGATCGACGTCAGCCCTTTCAGGCGTTGTTGCACCTCGTCGTCGTAGAACTCCACAACCTCGCCCAACATTTCGGGCAGCGCGCCTGTTTTTTCGCCCGCGGCGACCAGTTGCAGCACGATGGTCGGAAACTCGTTCGTCTCCTTCATCGAATGGGCGAGAGGCAGGCCGCTTTCGGCGTCCATCTTGACTTTCGTCAACGCCCGCTCCATTCTTCGGTCGCCCGACGTTTCGGCTGCGATCTCGATCGACCGCCCCAAATTGACGCCCGATGCAATCAGCGTCTGGAGGGCCGACAGCGACCGGGTCAGCACCACCTTGCGCGTCAAATCGCCTACCATCGGCAGTCGCGCAATCCAATAGCCGACCGGCTCTCTAAACTTTGGCAGCTGCCACAATCCGTACAATGCGATCAAGACGACTAGCGGAGACGCCAGAGCGATAATCTTGTATCGGTCCCCCAATGTGCCAAGGAAAACAAGCGCCTGGGTGGTTACTGGAAGATCGACTTTCATCTGCTTGAACATCTCGGCAAACTTCGGCATGATAAAAGCGATCATGTAGGCAAAGGCGAACATCGTGGCGATCAGGATCGATGCGGGATACATCATTGCCGACTTGACCCGTCGTTGAAGCCCGAGCGCCTCGTTCAGGTAGTCTGCGGCGCGCTTCAAGATCGTATCCAGATTGCCGCCGGTTTCCGCGGCCTGCACCAGGTTGACGTAAAGCTTAGGAAACACGGTCGGACGACGGCGCATCGCTTCGGACAGGGATCTTCCCTCTTCGACCTCGGCCTTTACTTGATCGAGCGACTCCTTGAGAACGCCGGGCTTCATGTGCTCGCCCAATGCTCGCAGCGACTCCAGAATCGGCACTCCTGCGCGCACCATGACTGCGAACTCTCGGCTGAAGGCCACGAGTTCGTCCATCCGCGCGCGCTTTAAGGATTTGAGGCGTTGGGCTATCGGAGCATCGTTTCCGCCCGATTTAAGCATCATGACGAAGCAACCGTCGCGATGGAGGGCCTCTAAGGCAGCCTGCTGCGAAGCCGCCTCAAGGCTCACTTTTCTTTGCTCGCCGCTCTGCGTTCGAACTCTTCCGACAAATGTAGGCATTGTTTTTTAGGCCGCCAACCTTATCGGAGGGGCGGATTCTTCGGCTTCCATCTCTTCCAAATCGTTGGCCACGACGCGGAAGAGTTCCTCGATCGAAGTTCTGCCTTCGATCACGTGTCTCGCCGCGTCTTGATAAAGAGGAACCATCCCGCCTTCTGTGGCGCATTGACGGATGACCGATGTCGATTCGCGCCGCATAACCGCCTTCCTCACGGCATCGTCCATCAGCAGGCATTCCAAAATGACGGTTCGGCCTCGATAGCCTGAAAAATTGCACCGATGACAGCCGACAGCGCCAAAAGTACGGACGCCGTCGAACGACACGCCCAACCGTGCTGCCAAAGCCGGGTCGGGCGCGGCATCCGTCTTACAATCGGGGCACAACAGCCTAATAAGCCTTTGCGAGCAAACACCGACCAGCGCCGAAGCCAACAAGAACGGCTCTATGCCCATCTCCAGCAGGCGACCGGGCGCGCCCGATGCCTCGTTGGCATGAAGGGTCGAAAACACCATGTGGCCCGTGAGAGCGGCTTCGATGGCCACTTCCGCCGTTTCTTGGTCTCGAATCTCGCCCACCAGCACCACATCGGGGTCTTGGCGCAAGATCGAACGCAGGCCGTTGGCGAACGTCATCCCAGCCTTGACGTTCACGCTGCCTTGGGTAATGCCCGACAATTGGTACTCGACCGGGTCCTCGATGGTGATGATGTTGCGCTCCGCGCTGTTCAGATGGCTTAGGCAGCCGTACAGCGTCGTCGTCTTTCCGCTTCCGGTCGGGCCGCAAACCAGCATCATGCCGTAGGGTCGCTCCACAACCGTTTGAACGCGCTGAAGCGCCATCGGATGCAGGCCGAGTTTTTCGAGTTCGAATACCAGGGAGGTCTTGTCCAAGATTCGCATGACGACCTTCTCGCCGAAGATCGAGGGATAGGTCGAGACGCGCAGATCGTAGGCCTTGCCAGCGACCGAGTAGGCAATGCGTCCGTCTTGGGGCGATCGTTTTTCGGCAATATCCATCTCTGCCAAAATCTTAATTCGGGCGACCACGCCGTCGTGCAGTTCTTTCGGGACTTCGGACGATTCTCGCAGCGCTCCGTCCACTCGGACGCGCACCCGCGAGCGGTCGGCCATCGGTTCGATATGAATGTCGCTCGACCGATCGGCGATGGCGCGGTTGAGAAGCGCCTCCACCAAGCGGACGACAGAAGCATCTTCTTCCGAATCGCTTTGGATTCGCTCCACAACGGTGCGGACGTCCTCGTCCAGCCCATAGTAGCGCATGAGGGCGTCGTGTATCTGAGTCCGCGAGGCGACCGTTACAATGACTTCTCTCCCCGTCGCCGATCGCAGATCGTCCAGCGCCATGATGTCTGCCGGATCCGACATGGCCACGACGATCTGATTGCCTTGGACTGCGACCGGCATAGCCTTGCCTCTCACCGCAACATCGCGCGGCACCGCCGCGATCGCGTCTGCAGAGGGATGCGTCGATTGAAAATCGACAAAGGGCACGTTGTAGACGGCGCTGAGCGCCTTCGCCCGATCGCTCTCCGTGATCGCGCCGACGCGAATCAGGTAATCCTCTATCTGCTCGTTGGCATCCTCCCGCTTGGCCAAAAGCTCGCCCAAGCGACCGGCATCGATCATGCCTTCGTCAATCAGGACGTCGGTCAATCGGCGAGTCATTGGCCTTCCTCTTCGTCGGAGATGATCGTTGGCGACAGGAAGATCAGAAGCTCGTTCTGGCTCTTGGTCGCTCGCCGGTGTTTGAACAGTTCGCCCAAAACGGGTATTTGGGATAGAATCGGCACGGACTGCATGGATCGGGTCTCCTCTTCGCGTATCAATCCGCCCAAAGCAATCTGCGATCCGCTTTTGACCCTGATCTTTGTTCTGACTTCGCGGGTTGATATTTGCGGGTAGGTGCTTTCGCCAATGCGCAGGAAGCCGGTTACGACCGAGACCTGAGGATAGATGTCGAGCGTAACATTGCCGTCCTCATCGGCCCAAGCCTGAACCCTCAGCACGACGCCGACCTCTTGCTCTCGCACGTCGAAGAGCGGCGTGCCGGCGGTCGTTGTTCCCGTTACAACAGGATAGAGCAGACGATCGCCGATCAGAATGTGCCCGGTTTCGCCGTTCATGACCATCACGTTCGGGTGAGCCAGGAGCTTCGCGTTGCCTTTCTGCTCCATCGCTTTGAGAGTGGCTTCGATGCTGAGAGGGCTTCGCCAAAACGGGCCTTGGTGACTGGGCTTCAGCAGAGGATCGTTCACATAAGAATCGCGCTCGGAAGGGCGGACGATCTCTTGCCAGGTCGATTTGCTCCAGTCCCACAAGATTCCCATCTCGCCCAGCGAGGTCCGGTTGACGTCCGTTACGATCACCTCGATCTTGACCTGAACCGGTTTCTTGTCGATCGTCTTTGCGGTCTCAACGGCTTCGGCGACCATGTCTGCCGGGCCTCGGATGATGATCTCTCGACCGGCCGCGGGCGCCGCGGCTTCGGTAGAAGGCGTCGCAGATTCGCTTTCAGAATCCATCGATCCAGACATCTGCGGCAATGAGACGACGGCGCTTGGGATGATGGTCAGTTCGGGAAAGAGGCTCTTAAGAGCGCCTATGAGCGATGCGCTCGTTACGAACTTGGAGGAATAGACGCTCAGTGCGATTGTGGCCGGTCTGGCGGGTACGGCCGGTTCGTAGGCCTTCAGGTTCTCGGGTGTAGCGACTACATAAGCGCCTTCGACTTTGGCATAGGCCAAGCCATGCGGCCTTGTAAGGAGTTCTAGCGCCTGTTCGACTGTAACGCCTTTGAGGGTTGCCGTAGCCCGATAGTCTGACGGAACGTTCGAGATAATGTTCGTGCCCGACTGCTGGCCGATCATCTGGAGCGCGACCGCTAAAGGCATTGAATCGAACTCTAGGTCGAGCTTTCGCTCGTCTTTGAGCGAAGTTGAAAAGGTCAAAAAGATCGAGAATGCGATCGTCCATATCCAGCTCATGGCTCTACTCCTTGGGGCGCGGAACCCAGTTTAAGGCGGTACTGCTTTCCTTCGTGCTCTACCGTGATTTCGTACTTTTGACGGTCGATGACCCGCCATTCCGAGCTCGGCTTCGAGTCGGCGATGAAGACCTTCCCGTTCACTTCGATGGCCGCTCTTTCTTCGCCGTTCGCGCCGCGCACGATTCCTCGAAGCAACGGCTTAGGCGGCTCGGGCAACGGCTCTGGTTCAGTTCTTGTCTCTGCGGGCTTCTCCGGCTCAGGTTGTCCCGTTGGTCTCATGCTCCATCCGTCAGGCGGCGAGTCGAAAGAGAGCGGCCGAAGCGGCGTTTCCGGCTGCGGATTCGGTTCGGCTCTCGTTTCGGTTCCTGTCCTAAAGGGCTCTTCTCGTTCGGCCGGCGCTTGATCCAATCTCTGTCGAAGCCGCTCGTAGTAATCTGCAGGCGGCCCCGCATCGCTGGTGGGCGCCGTTTCATCGACTATTGGAGCGACCGACGTTGTAACGGGG
This sequence comes from Armatimonadota bacterium, assembly GCA_013359125.1. Lineage (NCBI taxonomy): Bacteria > Bacillati > Armatimonadota > Armatimonadota bacterium. The sequence continues at coordinate 41,321 of JABWCR010000006.1, forward strand.
CCGCCTGCTGCCTTCTTGGGAGAGAGCATGGGAACCGCAACGCTCAACAGCATAACGACCGCTCCTGAGATCAAGAAGACCTCGCGTTTGGGCTTCTTCACGCGCCGCCCCCAGAATCCGACGCAGGCATCAGGGCTTCGAACTCTACGATCATCTGAGGCTGTGCGGAGTCGCCCTTGGTCGATATGTTTATGCCATTGGGCGCGACCACAAGCGCGTCTCTGCGGATATCGTCGATCCATCTCGCAACGCCCCGAGAAGGACCTTCGATGCGAAACCGCAAGAGCTTCTTCTTCCAGATCGAATCCGGGTCGTCGCCGGGGGCAGAAGAAACGTCGACGCCAAGCGGCCTTAAGTTGTGGCGCCTGGCTAGCGCGGACATGCGCGAAATGACGTGCGAAACGGGATTGGTCGCTTCTTCCAATTTGGAGGCAATCGCGAAGAGCTCTGCATTCGCGCTCGCTCTGCCCGCTAGCGAATCTTGCTCCGATCGGACATGCTCTATCTGGCCCTTAAGAGCCTCGATGTCGGAGACGTATCGATTCTTGATCGTCAGAAGAGCACCCGCGACTATAGTCGATATAGAAACGGCCGATATGGCGGCCCACTTGAGCCTTGACGACCGGGACTCGGCGAACGCGAGCGTCGCCCAAAACCGTCTGGCGGACAGCGGCCTCATTCTGTCTCCTCCGCACTTGCCTGGCTTGGAGCGATCAGCCTAATTTCAAAACGGGAGGCGCCGTCCGTTTCTCCTCTGTTGACCGACGATGGCGTCACCTCGGTGAAGAGTCCCACAGTGCGCAGTCTTTCGCTATAGGCTTTGATCGCTTCAAAGTCCTGTGCGCCGCCGCGAAGGTTGACCGACCAACCGCTTTCGTGCTCAAACTGCGCCTGCATCTCTTCGAGCCAGGCTTGCAACGGCACGGTCTTGCCAGTCGCCATGACGGCGAGCGAGAACTCTTGGCACCGCGCCCTGGCGTTTTCAAGGTCGGCCGCCTCGAATGGCGGCATCGATTCTTCGGGCGCATCGATCAACGCTTTCAAGATGGTCTCTTGCCTCGCTTTCTCGACGCGCAGATCGGGAATCAACAAGGCAAAGGCCGCCAACGAAAGGATGGACAGGGCGCTCCCGCTCACAAAGGCGACGAAAAGCCCCTTGATCTTGAGCAGTTCGCGCTGGCGTCGAGCACGCCACTCCATTGCCAGGTTGACCGGTCTCATTGCGCTCATGCGGCCAGGGCCTCCTGACAAGCGATGATCGCGGCTCCCAATGCAGGACAATATGGATTCAGGTCGTCTTCTTTTAGCTTCTCGGGCCAATCGAACGCGGCCTCTAGATCGCCGGGCAAGCAGGTAACCCCCAGCGAAGCCGAGCAATAGCGCTCCAATCCCCTGATCGAGGCGCCCTCGCCCGTCAAAACAAAGGCGTCCAGCAATCCCAAGTAACTGCCGTCTGGGAATCTCGATCTCTGAAAGTCGGCCAATCTTCTCATCTCTGCAGTCAGTTCGTGCAGAAACTGCAGCGCCGAGATGGGCGGCAGCCCTAATTCTGTAGGGAACTGCAGCAGGCCGGCGTCATCGATCGTTGCCTCTCGCAATAGGGCGACGGCTTCGTTCGTGTCGGCCCCCACGAAGCGACCGATCGTATCGATGAGTTCGTCAGTGCCATGGTTGAGGGTGCGGGTGAACTCCAATCTCGTTTCGCGCGCCACAGTCATTTCTATATATTCCGCCTGGAGATTGATGGCGGCTGTGGCTTTGCCTTTCCACAGAATGCTGTCCGTCGCCTGGTTTCTCGTAAGCGCCGCCACAACGGCATCCGATTCGGGCGCGGCGACGACGGGGACAAGGCCGGCCAACAGCGCTGCATCCAAGCGCCCATCGATGACCGACCTTGGCGCAGCCACCAAGCGCGCGGGCAGCGGCACGTTCTCGTCTCCCGTCTCGTATGCTTCGGGCGGCACGGAGAAGCGATAGGTCATCGGTTCGGCGGCGTTTGGCAGTCTTTTGGGGCCTTCGAACGGGGCAGCAGCGTTGAGTTCGTCCAGGCTGATTCTTGGAGCGTCGACCCACTTGTTGAGGGCGCGCGGAACGGCGATCGCGACCGGTCCGTTGGCCCGAACGCGCCGGGCCAACTGACCGATTGTCGCCGCGACCTGCTTTAGATTGACGACAACTCCGCCCGCGACCGAGCCAGGAGGCGACAGAGTCCGGCATGCCGCTTTAACCCTGCTTTCGGCGAGCGCGACCATCGTTATATATCGAGAATTGATTTCCAAGCCAACCATGCGATGTCCTGGGTAAATTGTCGGTAATGGCGGGCGTCCCGTTTAGCCCGAAACAAAGGAAGGGGTTGACGCAAAGCGTTCGAATTGGGTACATTGTTACGAAGTTACGAAGACTGGCAAAAATACTTGCCGCCAAAAAGAAGGAATCTGCGGGCGGGAGGTCGAATTGTCTGTCAGCGTCCTTTTCCCATGTGGAATGGGAGCGCGCTAACTTAAAATCTGTTTGTGGCAGGTCAAACGCTTACTGACCGCCATGCCGTTGGAAAGGGGGCATTTCGGTGTTTGGCTTCTCGCAGAGCGACCGAAATGCAAGCAAGTCTAAGGCGAGTTGGCTGGAGGCCGACTCGCGAGCAGACTGGGCTGTCGCCTCGCTCCGACACAACGGACATGGATGGTAGATTGCGTGCGGAGGTGTGTAGCAATATGCGAAGCATTCTTTTGGTCGTCTTAGCGGCTGGCGCCGCCGGATTGAGCATAAGTCTGGCGATTGCCGATAACAAGAACCGCATCCCGATCGATTACGCGGCTGGCTGGGGCGAGTGCGAAATCGATCTCAACCACGAATTCCAATCGGACAACATTGTCGATCAATGGCGCGTCAAGCCCGATGCCAACTGGGCAGCGGCGAACATTTTGCTAGCGCCGGCCGTCGATCGTACGGTGTTCAACACGGGCACCGGAAGCCAAAGGCTCCGATTTACCAGGCCGACCAACGGCATGGCCGCAGCAATGTCGTTCGGCACCAACCCAATCCCGGCTAATCAGGACAACTACCCATCGACGCAAGAGCGCGTAGACGTGCAATTCTCGTTGCGCGCCACCGGCGTTCTCAACATGCAGTTTGGCATCGAACTTTCGATGACCAACAACATGGGGCAGACCAGTTGGACCTGGCTGCAAACTCCCGGCGCTGTCAACGGGAGCGGCCAGTGGGAAGTTCGTCGAGTATCGTTCGTCGTTCCTCAAAACGCGACCAACTTTTCGATCAACTTCCGCTTCTTGGGCGGCGAGGGGCCGGTAGCCGGCACTTTTTGGATCGACTCGATGCGAGTTACGACCGGTCGGTTGATGCCTGAACGTTCCAAGGGTTCGCTCAAGCTGGCTCGAATGTATCGCGATCCAGAAGATTTGATCGGCGATGCGGCTCAGTACGATCTGTTCATCGTTCCCCATACATCGATACCCGCGATCAAGACGCTCAATCCAGATGCGCGCTGCCTGCATTACGTGCTGGGCTGGCAGTCGTTGTTCGTCGATGCTTTGGGCGGCAACAGTACGATCAATCACGATCTGTTCCCATACGATTGGGTGAACCTGAACCATCCGGAATGGTTCCTGACCGATCTGCAAGGACCGAGAATCTTCCGACGTTGGGCCAACTCTCGAAACGAGTACCTGATGGACTACGGCAACCCGGAGCTTCGAGACCATATCTTTGAGAACCTGCGACAGCAGCTGCATCGAGCCTATGGCGCCAACAGCCAACTTCGCGCTGAGGGACTGATGTTCGATAATTTCTCCTTCTTGATCTGGCGACAGTCGAACGCCTACCAGACACAGACGCAGCGCGTGAACGCCACCCAGGGCTATTTTAGCCATCTGAATCAGGACGTTCGCAACACGGGCGGCTGGAGGACCTACACCAATCTTTCGCGCGGGGACGTCTTAAACGGTCCGTATTCGACCATCATGCCCTTGCTGGACGGCTACCTGGTCGAAGGCTTTATGGTGCATGCCTACGACGGACAGTTCCATCCGCCGGATCGTGCGGCATGGCACCTGAGGACTGTGGCCAACAACCCTTCAAAGACCGCCATTCTGCTCGGACGCGAGTTCAGCAAGGATCGTCAGAAGTACAACTACCTGATCGCTTCCTACTATCTGGTCAATCACTCCAACGTGTTCGTCGCGATTTGGCCAGACGGAGACGAGAGTCGGCCGGTGATCAAGCCCGAGCTGTTTTTGCCGATGGGCAATCCTACCAGCAATAACTTCACGTTGCTGGCGGGCGCAGATGCCACCGGAGCCCTCTATGCGCGGGCTTACGACAACGGCGTGGCGGTAGTCAACACTTCGCCTTCGGCTACCTTCAACTATCTGCCGCAGTTCGACTATCGAGACGCTACCGGTCGAATTTTCCGAGCCGGTCTTGCGATCAATGTAAAGCCGAACTCCGGCTTGACGCTGCTTCGACTGCACTAAAGCCAAGGCAATCTGCCATAAAGCATTAGGCCCGGGATTCACCCTCCTGGGCCTTTTTGTCATGCTACAATCGAACTGAACGATGCTGACCCCGACTCTGACAGACTTCATGGCATCCTGCCAAACGAGCGCTCTCTGCCCAGTTTGGGCCGACGAGATGGCGGACTTAGAAACTCCCGTGTCGGCCTTCTATAAATTGGGCGCCCTTTCGGACTATGCGTTTCTTTTGGAAAGCGTTACGGGAGGCGAACGCATCGCTCGATACTCTTACATCGGTGTTGGAGCAAAGATTGTCTGGAGAGCAAACGGTCGAGACTTGCGGGAGACGATCGATGGCGAGGCGCGGTCGGTCGATCTCGGCGCGCTCGATCCGATCTCCTATGTGAGCCGGGAAGTAACCGGCAAGACGCATCTCTCCGCCCACGGATTGCCGCCATTCTCTGGCGGGGCTGTCGGCTGGATCGGCTATGACGCGGTTCGGCTTTTCGAGCGCCTTCCCAAACCTCCGACCGACGACCTAAAAGTTGACGATCTATGCCTGGTTGTCCCAAGTCTTGTCATAGCATTCGACCATGCGAAGCGGCAGATGAGATTGATCGCGACGATCCGGTCGGGCGACAAGACGGAGTATGAGGCGGCTGAAGCCACGATTGCCGACGCCCTCGCGAAACTCAAAGCGCCGATCCAAACATCGTCGGACAATGCGGGCGAGCGAGCCTCGACGATCGCGTCCAACAGATCGCCCGAGGACTTCATGGCCGCCGCGCGCAGGGCCAAAGAGTACATCTACGCGGGAGACGCGATCCAGGTCGTGCTGAGCCAGCGCTTTGAAACAGAAGCCGATGCGCCGCCATTCGACATTTATCGCGCGCTCCGCTCGCTCAATCCTTCGCCCTATATGTTCTATTTTAAGACGCCGTCCGAGATCGTACTAGGCGCCTCGCCAGAGATACTCGTTTCGGTGCATGATCGAAAGGTAACGGTAAGGCCGATAGCGGGGACTCGACGGCGAGGCGAGAGCGAGGATGAAGACCGACGATTGGAGGCAGAACTCTTGTCGGACGAAAAGGAGCTCGCCGAGCACGTCATGTTAGTGGACTTGGGTCGAAACGATGTTGGGCGGGTCTCGGAGTTTGGCACAGTGAGCGTTAGAGACCTCATGGTTGTCGAGCGGTACTCGCACGTGATGCACATTGTCTCCGAGGTCCAGGGCCGGCTCAAAGAGGGCTTGACCGCCGCCGATGCCCTTAAGGCGACGTTTCCGGCCGGTACGGTTTCTGGCGCGCCCAAGGTACGGGCCATGCAGATCATAGACGAATTAGAGCCGACCAAACGAGGCCTTTATGCGGGAGCGTTGGGCTATATTGGCTTTTCGGGCGATATGGACCTGTGCATCACGATCCGTACTATTCTCATCAAAGACGGCAAGGCCTACGTCCAATCTGGGGCGGGCATCGTTGCCGATTCGGAACCTGAACTGGAGCTGGCCGAAACCGAAAACAAAGCCAGGGCAGCTTTGGCGGCCATCGAGATGGCCCGACGGGGCCTGTGAAGGTATACTAATCCTTGCACGGGAGGCTTCGGCAAGAAAGGAATCAGAATGGCTTACGCTCGTAATCCGCTGGCCAAGCGGCACAGTTGGCTCAAGTCGTCCCGCAAAGACAGTTGGTGGATTCCTCAGCTTTTCACGGCGATCGTGCTCCTTGGGTTCATCGGATATGCGAACTTTCGCGTGTTCGAGAACGCCCATTACGAATTTGGCACCCTGCTCTCGCCGTTCTATTCGCCCCTTCTCTTTGGTCCCGCAGACAGCCATCATGCCTGGTTCTCCAAGCCAGATTGGCTGCCTCGCTGGATCTCGCCCGCGTTCTTGATCCTGTGGGCTCCGGCGGGCTTTAGGCTGACTTGCTACTACTATCGCGGCGCATACTATAAGGCTATCTGGCAAGATCCGCCCGGTTGCGGCGTCGGCGAACCTCGAAAAGGCTATTTGGGCGAGAAATTTTTGCCCTTGGTCGTGCAGAACCTTCATCGCTATTTTCTTTACTTTGCCCTTCTCTTTATCCCGATTCTAACGTGGGACGTTTGGAACGCTTGCTGGGACGGCTATGGCGATTCGAGACGATTCAGCATCGGGCTGGGCACGCTGTTGCTATTTGGAGCAACGGCTACGCTCGCGCTCTATACCTTTTCGTGCCATTCGTTGCGGCATTTGATCGGCGGCAATCGGGATAAGCTCTCTGATCGGCCAGCCCAGTTTGCTTGTTACAACTGCGTATCGGCGCTCAATAAAAATCACATGCTCTATGCCTGGATCAGCCTCTTCTTGGTAGCCTTTGCCGATCTGTACGTCCGGCTGTGCTCGACAGGGGCAATTAGCGACTTGAGGTTCTTTTGATGTCGGAGCGGCAGACGCACGAGCACGATGTGCTGGTTATCGGTGCGGGCGGCGCGGGCCTAAGGGCCGCCATTGAGGCTTCTGCGAAGGGCCTGAAAGTCGGATTGGTCTGCAAATCTCTATTGGGCAAAGCCCACACGGTGATGGCCGAAGGCGGCGTGGCGGCAGCCATGGGCAATGTGGACGACCGCGACAACTGGCGAGTCCACTTTGCCGATACTATGCGCGGCGGCCAGTACCTCAACCATTGGCGCATGGCGCAACTGCACGCCCAACAAGCTCCCGATCGGGTTCGCGAATTAGAAGCGTGGGGCGCGCTCTTTGATCGAACCAAAGACGGTCGGATTCTTCAGCGGAATTTTGGCGGCCATGCCTATCCTCGCTTGGCGCACGTGGGCGATCGCACCGGTCTGGAGATGATTCGCACTCTCCAAGATCATGGCATCCACATGGGCATAGAGGTCTTCATGGAGTGCGCAGTCATCCGCTTGCTGACGGACGGCGGGCGGGTTGCGGGCGCGTTCGGATATTTTCGAGAGAACGGTCGATTCGTCGTTTTTAAGGCCAAAGCGATCATCGTCTGCACGGGGGGGATTGGCAAGGCCTATCAGATCACTAGCAACAGCTGGGAATACACGGCGGATGGACAAGCATTGGCGTATCAAGCCGGCGCCGACTTAAAGGATATGGAGTTCGTTCAGTTCCACCCGACCGGCATGGTTTGGCCTCCCAGCGCAAAGGGGATTTTGGTTACCGAAGGCGTTCGCGGCGAGGGCGGCATTTTGGTCAACAGCGAAGGTCGGCGCTTCATGTTCGACGACATTCCCGATAACTATCGCAATCAGACCGCAAGCGACGAGGAAGAGGGATGGCGGTACATAACGGGCGACAAGAATGCCAAACGGCCGCCCGAGTTGCTCACGAGGGACCATGTGGCGCGCTGCATTGTGCGCGAGATCAAGGCTGGGCGCGGCAGTCCGCACGGCGGCGTCTTTCTTGACATTGCATGGATCAAAAAGCACATTCCCCATGCCCCCGAGCACATTAAGAAGAAACTCCCCAGCATGTACCACCAGTTCAAAGAGTTGGCCGGAGTGGACATTACGGAGACTCCGATGGAAGTCGGTCCGACTTGCCACTACGTCATGGGCGGAATCGCAGTCGATCCGGACAGTCAGATGGCGACCGTGCCCGGGCTGTTTGCTGCGGGAGAATCTGCGGCAGGGCTGCACGGCGCCAACCGTCTGGGCGGCAACTCGCTGAGCGATCTGCTGGTGTTTGGCAAGCTGGCGGGGGACGGCGCGGCGGCATACGTCGGTGATTGCCCCAACGTCGAGCCTGACAAGTCCCAAATCGACGATGCGGAGCAGTGGGCGCTCAGCTTCTTCAATCAGCCTTCCCGAGACGACAATCCGTTCAAGATTCAGCAGGACCTTCAAGCCATGATGCAAGACCTGGCCGGCATCGTTCGGACGGGCGAAGAGATGGCGCGCGCATTGGAAGAACTCTCGAAGCTGAAGGCGCGCGCGGCGGTCGTACCGGTCGACGGCAATCGCGAGTTCAATCCAGGCTGGCACACCGCGATGGCGCTGGACAACTTGCTGATCGCTTCGGAAGCGATCGTGCGCTGCGCGTTAGAGCGCAAAGAAAGCCGCGGCGGCCACTTCCGCGACGACTACCCGAGCAAGTCTGAGGAGTTTGCCAAGGTCAACCACATAGTAAAGCGAGGCGCCGACGGCAAAATGGAACTTTCGGCACAGCCCGTTGCCGAAATGCCCCAGGAACTCAAAGAGATCATCGAGGAGTTTAAGTAAACCATGAAAGCGATCCTTGGATTGGTAGCGATCTGCGCTGCACTGACGGGGTGCGATAAGGCGACTAAAGAAGAGGCGAAGGCTTCTGCCCCGCCGGACTACGTGGCGACGGCGCCGTTCTCTGGCTACAAGACCGTTGCCGATTTCGAGAAGCAAGACGCCGCCGAAAGGAAAGAGAACGTCTTTTATCGCAAGATGATCCGTGGCAGCGAAGAAAAGGGCGGGGTCGCGATCACTATCGATCACGACCTGGATCCTATCAAGACCCCTCAGTTGCTGAAGAAGCTGGAAGGGGTCGGTCTGTTCGCAACGATTTTTGTTACCGGCCAGCAGGCCGAAAAGCATCCCGATCTGGTCAAGAAGCTGTTTCAGGCGGGACATCTGGTGGGCAATCGAAGCTATCACAACGTGAACATGGCCAAGTTGGATCGAGGCACGGCCCACGCAGAATGGCTGAAGGCAAAGCAAGCAGTCGCCAAGGCTACCGGCGATGAAGCCAAGTTCGCTCGACCGCCCGGGGGGGCCTACACGGATCCATCGATTCTTGGCGCGATGAAAGCCGGCTTGGTAACCGTGCTTTGGTCGGACGATTTTCGAAAGGGCGCCCGGCCTGATCGAGTTAGGAGCGGCAGCGTTATTCTGTTGGACGACAGTTCCTTAGATCAACTTGACGTACTGGCCAAGCGTCTGAAAGGCCAATTTCGATTCATCACCGTATACGACATGGATGTGGAGCGGATGACGGCGCCTATGCGAGGCGGCCTGCAGTAAGCCGTTATCGCTTTGCGATCTGGTTGTCCGGCCCAAGGCGGCCTTTCACGCGATCATAGACTTCGGGCGCTTCGTAGACGACCAGCAGATTGGTGAGCGGTCGGCTTGGGGCAATTACCATCTTTTTGCGATAGTAGAGCGTTGACGAGCCGCCGCCATCCAGAGCGATCGCGTTCACCGCGCCGAGAGCTTTCATCACCTGCGCCATCTTGGTCAAGGTGATCGGCTTTCTTGTAACGACCACGATCAGTTTGTTGTGCTTGGTAACGCCCACTGCGGTGCGCGGCGCAGGACTGTAGATTCGGGGGTCTCGAAATCCTTCAGAACGAGCGTCCACGTAGGCCTTACCATCTGTGATCAATCGCGGGCCCGCAGCCACTAGATAGTCGTAGTCTCTCCAATCCTGCCGACGGAATTGGGGGGCGCGCATAAAGACGACCTTGTTGTCGCGCGTGATGCCCATAGAGGTGCCTCGGCCGCCATAATGCGCTAAGTTGCCGCCGATCACGATGTCGCCGATAGGCATCTTGGTTTTTTTGCAGAAGTAGGTGCCGCAAACAGCCGCGGTCGGTTGGGCTTTTGCCAACAGAGAGTAGACCGATTCTGGACGGCCCGTCTGCCTCGTCATCACGCCGGAGACTTTGACCTTCTTGTCGTTGAGGTTCGCTGTGATCACCTTGATGGGAACGCCGAGGGCCGACTTCGACTCGATCGCGACCGATTGAGCCCAGCCAAGAGCAACGGAGCCGATCAACAGCAGTCCAGAGAGCAAGCGCATTGGGTAGTCCTCGCCTTTCGTACCTCAAGGTTATACGCCCAATCGCTTTTGGCGGAGACGGCAGATTTGCCGGATTATTGAGGCAACAGGCTAATGCCGAGGAACAACTGCAGCGCCGAGACGATTGTGCCGGCGAAGAGGCCGCCGATCAACACCTGAAAAAGCCCTGAGTTCCAAAGCCTTAAGCCAAAGGTCGGCTGAACGTGAGAAAGATTTCGATGTCGCTCCAGCAACTCCTTCCCAACGCGGATGGCATCCTCTATCTGTCGGTCGTTCGGCGGTTTGGTCGTCGCGGCAGCCTGCAATAGGGCGCCAAACCCCCTCCAGGTGAAAAGCGTGAAGAGCAATGCCATCAATGTGTGGCCTTCGGACCCTGCGCCTGGAAAGAGATACATGAACGCCTGCGTCATGCCCAAGAAGAGAAAGACGGCGGCAGCCAGATTGGTGCCGCATCGAGGGTGCACGCGCGGCATCCGCCGGACCGCTTCTAAGACCAGGGGTTCTCCCCTCTCGATCGCGTGGACGACTTTGTGCTCGGCCGCGTGAGCGCCGGCCAGCGGCAGAAATCTGAGAAGCGCCAAGAAGAGAACGATCTGAAACCCGCGAGCGGCCGCACCGACCATGTCCGCCATGTTCCATGCCCCGGCAAAGGGCGAGTTCATGTAACTCTTGAGCGGAAATGACGTGTTGGCTTGGACGAGCTCGGCTCCGGCCGAAACGGCTGTCATGGAGATCACAAAGAGGCCGAACATCATCATTCCTGTCAGCGCTAGGGCTAGGTCGCCCGGACCGGCTCGTGCGGTTGCGGTGGTCAGATAGACGCCTAGGGGAGTTGCCAATCCGCCGATCATCGGTGGTTTTAGCGCCTGGTGAGCGGGAGCTATTAAGTCGATATCGCTCAGGATGCCGACATAGCGGCCCTCTGTGTCTACGACTATCAGCGCGGTTTGGGCGGACCTCTGCAGGGCGCCGATCGCCTCTATCAAGGCGGCATCCTGTTGGATTGCAAGAGCATCGTTCAGCATGATCGATTCGACGGTTTGGCTCTCGGCGCCTTCGCGGTTGAGGCGCGGTCGTATTTGGGCGTAAGAAACGAGGCCAATGGGGATGCCGGCGCGAGTAACCGCCAATGCAGGCGCGCCCGTCTCCTGCATCATTCGAGCTGCGCGTTGAAGACTGTCTTGAGCATAAAGCGATGGAGCGCGGCGGAATCGATCGGAGACAGGGCCGGAGAACATTTCCGTAAAGAGTGTACCCGGGAGCGCTTGGGTATACTTCTTAGGCGGTCGGGGCGTGGCTCAGCTTGGTAGAGCGCTCCTTTCGGGTGGGAGAGGTCGGCAGTTCAAATCTGCCCGCCCCGACCAGATGTCTTCAATTGGACGTAAACATTTCGGCGTGCCTGTCCGGATCGAACGATTTGATCCGAGGCTGTCTCGACATCTCTCTGAGTTCATCCAGAAGCAGGCGCAATCGCTCGCTGGTATCCCGCGTCTCCAAGAGCCGTTGCTTGAAGCCGAGGTCCGAAGGCAAGCTGGATGCTACCGCAAACGAGAGCAACACCGGATCTTCGGGGAACTCTATCCGCCTCATCGCCAAACCTTCTTGCTCGAGCATCGAGCGAAGATGGCCTTCAAAGGCGAGAGTTACCTCTTCCATTAGCATATAGGCGTCGTTGTCGTGCTGCCATGGCCTTTCGCGCCAGGGCTCGACGCCGGCCTGTAAATAGGCTTCCTCCCGGTCGAAGTCGCAAATGTGAAACCGTTCGACTCCGATCGCGGTTAGATAGAGCCGTCCATCGTCCAAGCGCTGGAGATTGGTAATTCGAGCCAGCGTGCCGATAGAATGCGGCGAGGCCTCCGGATCGATTTCCGTGCCTTCGCGCAGCAGCGCGACGCCAAATCCCTCGCCTGTTTCCAAGCAATGGTCCACCATCTTCAAGTAGCGGGGTTCGAAGATGTGCAGGGGCAGTACGGCATAGGGAAACAGGACAGCATTGAGGGGGAAGATGGGAATGCGGAGGCCTGTTTCCATAAACTTTAACCAGCCCGATTATAACACAGTTTTCTGAAGGTTAGTCGGTCTCGATCTTGCGTTTCCATTGATCGAGCATTACGAGCGCCTCGACGGGGGTCATTTCGCTCAGGTCGATCCGCTTGATCTCGTCCACCACAGGATGAGCGGCGGCCTCGAACAGGGTTAGTTGCACCGTCTTGGTCGAGAATGCGGTTTCTGGCAAGGCAGTCCCCTTATCCTCAAATCGGGTTAGGATGTGGCGGGCTCTATCCAGCGCCGTATTAGGTATCCCCGCCATCTTGGCCACCTGGATGCCGTAACTTTTGTCCGCGCCGCCCGGCAGAACCTTGTGCAGCCAGACTACTTTGTCCCCTTGCTCCTTAACGGCAACGCGGAAGTTTTTGACGCCTGGCGATTGCCGGGTCAGCTCGTTCAGGTAGTGATAGTGAGTGGCGAAGAGCGTTTTGCACCCTATATCGGCCAGATACTCGGCCACCGCCCATGCGATCGCTAGCCCGTCGTAAGTGCTGGTTCCGCGCCCAATCTCGTCGAGGATCACGAGGCTGCGCGGCGTGGCGTTGTTGAGTATGTTCGCCGTTTCGGTCATCTCCACCATAAAGGTCGATTGGCCTGTCGCCAGTTCGTCGCGGGCGCCCACCCGCGTGAAGATTCGATCCACTATTCCAATGCTCGCCCGATCTGCCGGAACGAAACTGCCCGCCTGAGCCAGCAACGCGATCAGCGCGACCTGCCGGATATAGGTGCTTTTCCCGCTCATGTTGGGTCCGGTCAGAATGATGAGCCTTTGGTCGCTTTCGTCCAAGAGGCAATCGTTAGGAACGAAGGCAACGCCGCCGAATCGCTCCACTACCGGATGGCGTCCGCCAACAATCTCAAGCCGATCCTCCAAGTTGACGCTTGGCCGAACATACCGGTGACGAACGGCGACTTCTGCCAATGACGCCATAGCGTCCAACTCGGCGATGGCGCGCGCAATGCGGAGCAGATCGGCCGACTCTCTGGCGACCGCCTCTCTCACTCGGCAAAAGACATCGTACTCCAGCGCTATGATCTTCTCCTGCGCTCCGACCAGCGCCGCCTCTTGCTCCTTAAGTTCTGGCGTGATATACCGCTCGGCATTCGCGGTCGTTTGCTTCCTGATGTAATGCGGGGGCGCTTTGTCCGAGTGAATCTTGGATATTTCGATGTAGTATCCAAAGACGGCGTTGTAGCCGATCTTGAGGGGCAGTCCATGCTGTGCTTTTTCTTTTGCTTCCAGTTCTGCGATCCAGGCCTTTCCGCTCTTTGTCATCTCGCGCAGCTGATCCAATTCGGGCTCGCATCCCGGTTTGATCATGCCGCCGTCTCTCAACGTAGCGGGCGGATCGTCCAGGAGCGATCGATCCAACATTTGCTGTACCCCCTCTATAGGCTGCACGACGGACGCAATGTTAACCATCTTGGCCGACTTTGTTTCGCCGTCGATCAACTTGCAAAGCGCTTCGCGCAAATGGGGCAACAGGCGCAGAGACGAGCGCAGCGCGACCAAGTCTCGAGCATTGGCTGCGCCGGTAGCCGCCCTGCCGACCAAGCGCTCGATGTCTGCGTTCTTGCTTAACAGCGCGCGAATCTCCTCTCTCAAGAGGCCTTTGGCTGTCAGGAGTTCGACCGCGTCTAGCCTTTCATTGATGGGATTGGGGTCTAAAAGCGGCTCGTCGAGCCATCGTTTTAGCATTCTGGCGCCCATAGGCGTCTGCGTTTGATCGAGCGTGCTGAGCAAGGTCAGGCGCCGGCTGCCGTCTTGCAGGTTCTGCGACACTTCGAGATGTCGGCGCGCGATCGAATCGAGGTGCATGAAGCGCTCGACCGAGTAGGTCGATAGCGTCTGAATATGGCCGAGCGCGGCGATTTCGTTCTTTTGGAGGTATTTCAGCGTCATGGCCGCGGCTTCGATGCCTCTGGAGTACTCCTCGCAGCCAAATCCCCGCAAGTTCGCCACGCCAAAGTGGTGCAAGAGCACCGATCGGGCGTCCCTTGGCAGATCGCGCTGGACGTCGAAAGGCGTGATCGAAGCGGGTATGGCCGCCTCCAGCTCGCGGATCAGTTCGTCGTGCTCTGCGGGCACCAAAATCTCAGCCGGTTCTAATCGCGCCAGTTCGTCCATCAGCTTTTCCTGTCGCCGCTCGCCAGAAATCTCTGTAACGAGGAACTCGCCGGTCGATACGTCCACAACGCCGAGGCCGTGCACCGGATCGCCAAAGACGGCGGCCACCAGATAGTTGCTCTTGCCCTCGGGCAACATCGAGTCTTGAAGCAGCGTGCCCGCTGTCAAGACTCGGGTTACTTTTCGTTTGACAAGGCCTTTAGCCGTTTTTGGGTCTTCCGCTTGTTCGCAGACGGCGACCTTGAAGCCCTTTTGAACTAAGCGGGCGATGTAGCGTTCGGCCGCATGGATGGGAAAGCCCGACATTGCAACTCGGCCATTGTCGCCGTCGTCTCGTCCCGTCAGCGTGATTTCGAGGGCTTTGGCGGCGATCTCGGCATCTTCGCCATAGAACTCGTAGAAGTCGCCCACCTGCATGGCCAGCAGGGCGTCCTGGCGCTCTGCCTTGACGCGGAAGTACTGTTGAAGCATCGGCGTTTTAGGCGAAAAGGGGGCGCTCATGGACGTTTCGATTATACTCAAGCCCGGAGGGAATAAAATGAGAAAAGGTGCCATCAACCGCGTATCGGAAGTCGCGCTTTGGACAAAGGACTTAGACGAAGCTAAGCGGTTTTACCTTGACCGGCTTGGGTTCGAGGTAGTCGAAGAAGATGTCGGCCGCAACGCATTCTTGAGGTCGGGAGACTTTCTCTTGGTGTTGTTCGACAAGACAAATCCGAACACGGCGCTGGCCAACGCTTATTTGGAGCGCAAGGGCGGTCCTCGGGGAGAGGTCTACCACTTGGCGTTCCAGATCGATCCTGCAGAGTTGGACGAGTCTGCCGAAAGCCTCAGGACGGACGGTCTTGAAGTATCCGGCCCAGTTGAGTTTGCATCGGGGCGTCGGTCTTACTTTGTCGAAGATCCGGACGAGCATTGGATCGAACTGACAGACAGGTAGAATCTACAGCAAATCCCTGTCGAACAGGAGGGCGCCATGTTGAGAGCGTTTTTTGCGATTTCATTGTGCTTTAGTCTGTTGGCTGTGCAGGCGCAGGACCTGTCTGGACTGCTGTCGGGCGATCGATATCCCGTAAGCATGAAGCTTAAGGACTTGACTTCCGAATGGAAGCGGGTCAAGTTGACCCTTGTCGGATCGGGGGACGGCCAAGGAGACCTCATGAAGCAATTGATGCCCATGATGATGCTTGGCTCTACGATGTCGAGCGAGCCGGGCGGCGGCGAATCGGGCGCGGAAGCGATGATGGGCATGGCCTTCCTCAATCAAATGTTCGGCGGCGGCGATAAAGGCGACGCGGCCTACACCAAGGGCGAAACGCTGCAGATTGCAGGGCAGACGTTCCTGGTTACCTATCGGATCAAATCTGAATCAAAAGACTTCATGACCCTTATGATGGAATCGATGGCTTCTGGCGACGAGCCTGACCCTTCGACATTGTTCGGAGGGGGCGCAAACGCGGACAGCGAACTGGATCTGAGCCTCGTCAACATTGCGTCTATCGCCCGTTTAGAGGGCATTGCCAAGTTCGATCTCGAGAAGGAACTCGAATCGCTAAACAAGTCTGGCTCATCCATGTTCGACATGTTCAAGGACATGGCCGAGGGCATGGAGGGCGAGGCGACTATAGGCAACGAAGTTCGAGCCGAGCCCGTGCCATTGCTGAATATGTCCCGTTATGTCTACGATTCGATCAACGAGGATGCGGAGTTGAGGCGCGCGGGCGTCTATGTCGCACAATCTGGAACGAAGGTCATATTGACCGGTCGCGTTGCCAATGCTTCGCAAAAGGCAAAAGCGGAGAGGATGGCTCGCAAGGCGCTGGATGAGATGGGCAGCAACTATACGATCGAGAACACGATCGAGGTCAAGCGAAGAAGATAGGATGAAGGGTGCGGTCTGCCGTTGACTTTTCTTACCTAAATCTGCCATAATTGAGGGACTTGAAGGCACGAAATTTAGGGAGGCTGCGCCCTCATGGCCGCCAATAGCGAACAAGCCCCACTGTCGTTCCCCGATGAGCCCGGCGAAGAGCAAGTTTACGAACTTTCGGTAGGCGAGAGCGTCGAACAGGCCTCTTCGGTCGTCGAGGGCGAATACACTGCTGAACAACTGACCGTTCTCCAAGGGTTGGAGGCCGTTCGAGTGCGGCCCGCAATGTATATCGGCGACGTCTTTACCAAGGGTCTTCACCATCTCTTTGTAGAGGTAACCGACAACGCGGTGGACGAGGCGATGGCCGGCCACTGCGACACGATCGACGTGGTCCTGCACGAGGACAATTCCCTCTCCGTTCAGGATAACGGTCGCGGCATTCCGGTCGAAATCCATCCCGACACTGGCCGCCCAGGCGTCGAAGTCGTGATGACGATGCTGCACGCTGGCGGCAAGTTCGGCAGCGGCGGCTATCGGTTTTCGGGCGGCTTGCACGGCGTCGGCGTTTCGGTGGTCAATGCCCTTTCGGAGTGGTTAGAGGTGGAGGTCGCGCGCGATGGATGGCTCCATCATCAGCGGTTTGAGCGCGGCGTTCCGGTCAAGGATCTAGAGAAGGTCAAGAAGGTTAATTACCGGGGCACCAAGGTTCGCTGGCTGGCCGATCATGAGATTTTTGGCGAGTTCAAGTATGAATATCACTTCTTCACGCAACGGCTGAGGGAGCTGGCTTACCTCAACCCTTCCACTCGGTTTCATTTTTCAAATGAAGTTACGGGCGAGACTTTCGAGTTCTTCTACAAGCGCGGCATCGCGGAGTTGGTCGAGTTCCTGAACGAGAGCAAGGACCCCATTCACAAGCCGATCTACTTCCGAAACGCGAGAGAGGACACCGAGGTCGAAGTAGCTCTCCAATATCACGCCGGATACCAGGCTACGATCTTCACCTACGCGAACAACATTCACACGCACGAAGGCGGCACTCACCTCTCAGGATTCAAGACGGCGATGACTCGCGTTATGAACCAGTATGCGCGCAAAGCGGGCTTGCTTAAGGAAAAGGACGCGAACTTCACCGGCGACGACGTTTTGGAGGGATTGACCTCGGTTGTGGCGGTGAAACTGTTAAACCCGCAGTTTGAGGGGCAGACCAAGTCCAAGCTGGGCAACCTTGAGATGCAGGGTTTGGTGAACTCGATCGTAGGCGAGGGATTTACGCAGTTTTTGGAAGAGAATCCGTCGATCGCCCGCAAGATAATCGACAAGGCGGTAACCGCTCAACGAGTGCGAGAGGCCGCGCGCAAGCAGGCGGAGCTTGTGCGCCGTCAAAGCGCTCTGGAGGGCGGCTCCCTGCCCGGCAAGCTTTATGACTGCACAGAGCGCGACCCCAGCAAGAGCGAACTGTTTCTCGTCGAAGGCGAATCGGCAGGCGGTTCGGCCAAGGGCGGTCGAGATCGCCGGACGCAAGCCATCCTGACGCTTAAGGGCAAGGTGCTGAACGTCGAGAAGGCGCGGCTGGACAAAGCGCTGGAGAATGCGGAAATCCGCGCCTTGATCGCCTCTCTAGGCACTGGGATCGCGATGAACGGGCAAGCGGACAACAACGGCGGCGAGGCGGCCAGCAAGTTCGATTTGAGCAAGCTCCGTTATCACCGGATCATCCTGATGACCGATGCCGACGTGGACGGGCAGCACATTCGGACATTGTTGCTGACCCTTTTCTTTCGATATATGCGTCCGCTGATCGATGAGGGGCACATTTACATTGCCAAGCCGCCGCTCTTTCGCATTCGCGTGGGCAAGAACGAGCAGTTCTATGCTCAAGATGAAGAAGAGCGAGACCGCATTCTAAAGGACGTTAAGACCAAGAACATCGCAGTAACGCGCTTTAAGGGCTTGGGCGAAATGGACGCCGACGACCTGGCCGAGACGACCATGGACCCAACGAAGCGGGCCATTGTAAAGGTTACGCTCGAAGACGGCATCGAGGCCGACCGACTCTTTAGCCTTTTGATGGGCGACAAGGTCGAACCGCGGAGAGCGTTTATAGAGAAGCACGCCACCGAAGTTACCGAAGTTGACTGGCATTATTAGCGCCGCGATTGGCCTTTGCCGTGATATAATATCTTGGGCGGCGGTTTGCCGCCTGCAGACGAAGGAGGCTTGGCACCTATGCACCGTTTATTGATGCTATTAGGCTTATCGGCGGCGTCCATTGCTATGGCTGTGGCGCAACCCTCTTACTCCAGCACGAAGGCTGGCAGTTTCTTGGATCGGATCGGTATCCAATCTCTGCTCTGGGACGATCCTTACGACGGATTCGATTACGACGTTGCCTCTCAGGTCTTCCCGGATTATCCACAGTTCTCGATTTTTCAGTTCGACGATTTCACCGTGGACGGTTGCGCATGGCGAATCAGAAAGATCACGGCTTATGGCAACGAACTTGGCAACGCGGCGAACAATCAAGCCGTTCGCGTTCGCATTCAGGAACGCGCTGACTTTGAGAATCCGGGCACTATTTATTTGGATGCGGGCGGTATCGAAACGGGCGAGAATGTAGCGAGCCTGCTGGAGTTTAACAACCTAAGCCTTATTTTGCCTGCCGGTCAGTACTTCATGACGGTCTATGTGGTGCGCGACTACAACTCCGGCCTGCAGTGGTTCTGGTGGCGGAACACTCCCGTTCAGAAGTCTCAGCATGTGTTCCACAATCCTGGCAACGGATTCGGATTTGGATCAAGCCCGCAAGATGGCAGCCAGATTTTTGGATGGGAGGCCGACATGTCCTTCACCATCGAGGGCGATCACGCTTTCATCATTGGCGACGTCACCGGGGACTGTTGCGTGGACGATGACGATCTCTCCTTAGTCTTGGAGAACTTCGGCTCCCAGTGCACCGATTGCCCTGCCGACATCAACGGCGACGGCGTTGTGGACGATACCGACCTTGCGCTGGTGCTGGAGCGGTTCGGCGACGGTTGCGACGACTAAAACCACAGGAACGCAATCGCTCGTTGCTCGTAGTTACCTTCGGACGTTACATCCGGAGGTAACAGATGATCAAGAAGCTTACTTTGGCTATCGGCATTGCCGTCTTGTCGACTCTTGCTCTGACGACCGCTCAGAATCGCGGTCCGATCGCAGTCGGCACGGCAGCGCCTGAGTTCTCGCTGAAAGACCTGGAAGGAAAGGTCGTGTCGGACAAGCAGTTGGGCGGCAAGGTCGTC
The DNA here is from genome assembly GCA_013359125.1 of Armatimonadota bacterium. Lineage (NCBI taxonomy): Bacteria > Bacillati > Armatimonadota > Armatimonadota bacterium. Next base: position 60,909 of record JABWCR010000006.1, read on the forward strand.
GTGCTCGACTTTTGGGCCACTTGGTGCGGGCCGTGCAAGCAGACCCTTCCTCATACGCAAGCTTTGTCCGTCTCCCCTGAGGCCAAGTCGGGCCAGTTGGCCGTCATTGCTGTGAATCTGAGGGAAGACCGTCAGAAGGTCGCCGGCTTTATGAAGCAAAACGGTTATTCGTTCCGAGTGGCGCTCGATGAGAAGGGCTCGGTCGGACAGGCTTACAACGTCAGCGGCATTCCCGCGTTCGTGGTCATTGATCGAAAGGGCAAAGTGGCCTTCTCGACTTCGGGGCTGGGCGAAGCCAAAAAGAAGGAGATGGACCAAGTCATCCGAACGTCGTTGGCGCAGCGCCGTTAGAGTTCGGGGAAAACCCTGCGCAGACCTTGTAAAACGCGATCGGGCTGGAACGGTTTGGCGATAAAGTCGGCCGCTCCCAGCCTGATGGCTTCCATCACAACTTCCTTGTTTCCCGATGCGGAGCAAACCAGGGTTTTGGCCATTGGATCGGCCTGCTTGATCCGTTCGAGCGCTTCCAGGCCGTTCATTTCGGGCATCGCGATGTCCATAAAGACCGCATCTGGGTGAAGCGTCTGGTAGAGCTCGACGCCGATCGCCCCGTTCTCGGCCTCCCCGACCACTTGAACTCCCAGTTCGGACAGGATCTCGCGAAGACGATCTCGCATGTACTTGACGTCATCGACTATTAGAACGCTTCGCGGCATGGTTCTATTATCGGAGCCATGCCGCGAATGGCATTAGTGTCGGTCCCTTAGCACCCGGCTCCGAAGTTTGAGAGCACGATGGCCAAGTCGTCATCGTCTATCCTTCCGTCGGTGTTCAGATCGGCGGGATGCAACGGGCTGTTTAGGCCAAAAGCGGCCAGCACGGCCGCGAGGTCCGTGTCGTCCACGCAGCCGTTTAGGTCCACATCGCCTGGACGGACGGAATACCGCCACTCTTGAATCCAGGCCGACCAGTTTCCACCGGTCGCTCGCTGGCCAACGCCCCAGACGGTGCGCATGTCGGTGGGATCAAGCCCGACGCCGAAGTAATCGCCCCAACGGTTGCCGCCGTACGCAGAGTTGCCCAGCGCGACTGGCGTAGCCGATTCTGGGTTTGGCTGGCCGTTGCGCCATGCCGAAACGGCGACCTCGGCAAATGTAGCCGGGCTGTCGGACGAACGCCCCATGATGAACAGGATGTCCTTGTCGCGATTGACCTGCATGGCTGGGAAGTAGTAGTCCATCCCTGGCGCGCCATAAGTTACGGTTGTAACGCTGGGCGTTTGACCCACGGCTACAGTCATTCTATAGATGCGGGCCGCGGCGCGACTGCCCAGACCGTCTCCCCAATCTCGAGCAACGCTGTGGCCAGTCGTCATCACGCCGTGAGCATAGGTCGCATTGAGCAATCTGGAATCGATGTTGCTGATTCGGGTGGTCGTACCTGGCTGGCGGCCGCCTGGAGACGAAGCATAGTTCGGGATCGCTACGTTGTTGCTCTCGAATGTCGGCTCGGTTCCATTGGCCCAGAACTGCGACGGGTTGATGATCTTGCGCACGCGCATCTGATTGCCGCCGCCGACCGCGCACAAGAAGAGCGCTTCTTGTCCGTCGGGCATGGTGAACATCTCGGCAGGGTGCAAGGTTCCAAGGCCCGAGTAGAACACGTCGTACCTTGTGCTGGCTTGACCGTTGTAGATCTGCGCTTTGTTCAGCAACGTTATCTGGGAGCCCAAGAACCCACCGCCGAACTGGTACATATTGCCGTGCAGCGCGAGCACATCCTTGTTGAAGCCTAGTTTTTCATAATCCGGCCACTGGGCGATGTCTTGGCCAGCTCGCAACCTTGCATTGATCCGATAGACCCACCAGCCGTCCATCGGATTGCCCGTGCGCGAAACGGCCAGTTCCCAGGAACTCTGAGGACTTTGCTGACGGGCGAACAGAACCAAGAAGCGGTCCCACCATGGATCGTAAGCGCACCAGGAGTCGAAGATAAAGTCATTGCTGTTAAAGAGGGTGTTGGCATCCACCGAGGAGAGCTGTTGACCATTCTTCGTGTAGATGACGATGTCGTCGTTGTTCACGCCGATAACATGGTTGCGGCCAACCGCCATGTCGGGGTCGGGCGGCGTCCATTCGTTGGGCGCCGGACCGGCAAAGCCTCGGCCCAGGGTATAGGCCTGGATCGTGCCGCCGAAAACGCTCTCATCGATGGCGTATGGCCCTTCGCTATCGGTACCGGGCGCGTCGTCCTTACCCTTTGGCTTGTGCACGTAGCGCTGTGCAAACTTGGGAAGTTCCAGCCGGTTATCGGCCAGGTGAGCCTGAGAAATGTTCTTCATTGAGCGGAAAACAGGGGTAACGATCTCGCTCGGGCCGTGTATGATCGTCTCGTCCTGAGCAAATACCATGGTCGATACGGCTAGCAACACGGCGCAACTCCATAATCGCTTCTGCATTTGTCTCCTCCTAACTCTAACTGCCAATCCTGGGCGCGACCGGCTTGGGGCCAAGAACGCCTCGATTGTATTATAACACGGATAGGGCGGCAGGAGACCCGACAAAGGGCATAGAATCAAGTCCCGTCCGCCTATGCTCGCAATCGTCCAGTCCGCCGCGCTTCAAGGCATCGATGCCTATCTGGTTACCGTCGAGGTGGACATCCAGCCCGGCGCTCCACAGATCACCATCGTCGGCCTGCCGGACGCCGCGGTGCAAGAATCGCGCGAGCGAGTAAAGACCGCTATTCAAAACGTCGAACTTTCGTATCCTTGGAAGCGATTGACGATCAATCTCGCCCCTGCCGATGTGCGCAAAGAGGGCCCATCGTTCGATCTTCCCATTGCGGTAGGACTCTTGGCGGCCTCTAGTCAAGCGCCTTTGGAATCTTTGGAGGGTTGTCTGTTCTCCGGCGAACTCTCCTTGGACGGCACGCTCCGACCGATCAACGGCGCTTTGTCAATGGCATTGATGGCGAAGGAGATGGGGTTTCGGCGCATGATCGTGCCTAAGGAGAATGCCGAGGAGGCGGCGGTCGTTCGAGAAGTGTCCGCTTACGGCGCGGGCGATTTGAGGGATGTTGTGCGAATTCTGCACGATTTCAGTTCCGAATCGCCCGCCTACGCCGACCTGGATGCCATTTTATCGAAGCTCCCTGAATATCCGGTCGATTTTGACGAGTTGAAGGGCCAGCCGGAGGCCCGGCGAGCCGCCGAGATCGCGGCCGCGGGCGGGCATAACATGCTGATGATCGGCCCTCCTGGGTCGGGCAAGACGATGATCGCCCGGCGGATGCCGACCATTTTGCCCAGCATGACGCTGGAAGAGGCCTTGGAGACCACTCGCATCTATAGCGCGGGAGGAGTCCTGAAGGCAAAGGGCGGTCTGATGACGGATCGACCGTTCCGGTCGCCGCATCACACGACTTCGTACGCTGCGGTGATCGGCGGCGGCGCCTCGCCAAGACCGGGCGAGGTGAGCCTGGCGCACAACGGCGCGCTCTTTCTGGACGAGTTGCCCGAGTTTAAGCGAGACGTGTTAGAGGCTTTGCGCCAACCGTTAGAAGACGGATTGGTCAGTATCGCTCGCGTACAGGCCAGCGCGACCTATCCGGCACGGTTTATGCTGTTGGCCGCCATGAACCCCTGTCCTTGCGGCTATTACGGGGATGCGCGCAAGGCCTGCTCCTGTTCGCCTTTTACTATACGGAAGTATCTTCAGCGCATTTCTGGGCCGTTGCTCGACCGTATCGACATTCATATCGAGGTTCCGCGCCTGAATGAGGACCATTTGTTGGGCCAGGCGACCGGAGAGGGCTCGGAGGCCATTCGCGATAGGGTCGAGAGGGCAAGAGCGCTGCAGTTGGAGCGGTTTAAGAACGAGAACGCATTCTGCAACGCTCAAATGAACGGTCGGATGTTGCGCGCCCATTGTCAACTGGACGCGGAGTCGCGGGATCAGTTGAAGGATTTGACGCGGGCGATGGGCTTCTCGGCTCGCGCATTGGACAGGCTGTTGAAAGTCGCTCGCACCATTGCCGACTTATCAGGCGATCCGGGCATACGCATCGAGCACTTGATGGAATCGGCGCAGTATCGCACGCTCGATCGGAAGTACTTTTTGGAATAAGGGGCGCGATTCGTACCTAAAATTGTGCTACATTTTTTCAAAAGGCCGCTTTTTCGTCCGAGGGGTAGATGGTCCATACCGGGCAGGGCGCGCGCTGGAAGAGGTAGCGGATCGTCGAGCCGATGGGGCGTTCTAAGGGGCGGTGGCGGCGGCTGTCGGTTACAACCAAGAGGTCGGCGGCGATCTCTTCGGCCTCGCCCACGATCGCCATTCCGGCTTCGCGGGATTGGATCATGTCGGCGTGCAGGTCTATGCCCAGTTTGCGGGCGATTTTTTCGGCCTCTTCTAATCGCTGTTCGGCATCGTCCAGGCCGGGAATGTCTAACGCATCGACCTCGTAGGAGAGCGGCACCTCTAGGACGTGCACGAGCGTAATGCGGGCGCGGATGCTTTTGGCCAAACGGCAGACGATCCGGAGAGCCGCTTGATCTGCCGCGCTGCCTTTGTAGGCCAGAAGTATGTGTCGTTCGCCTTCCATTGTCGCCTATCTTGAAAGCCGGTATCGCACGTTGGTGACCACCACGTTCGGTTTATTGAGCAAGGCCAGTTTGAGCATCAAACCTGACTGGTTGTGCAACAGATTATGCCATGTCTTAGCCGCATGGAACTCGGGGATGACCACGATCGCCTTGTCGAGTTTCTCCTCCTCAATCAGTTTGTCGAGGTATTCGATGACGGGCGCGACGAGGGAGCGATATTCGGAGTCGATGATAGTGAGCGGGATGTCTTTGATCTTGGTCGCCCATTCGTCCTGCAGGCGCTGCGCCGCCGGGTGCATAAACTGCAGTTTGGCCTCGAGATTCGGGCCGCGTTTGACCACGCGACGGTAGATGGAGGGCGCTTGGGGGTCTATGTTGACGTGGAGGGCGATGATATGCTCGGGTTCGGCAATGGTGCGGGCGAATTCGATGGCTTGGGCGACGCCTCTATCGAGTCTGGGCGCCAGGACGACCACTCGAACGTTCAACTTTTCTCGGACTTCGTAGTTTTCCACCGAGAGTTCTCGTCGAAATTGGTCGTAATGGCGTTTGATTTTGGTCAGGGCGAGCACCATGATCGATATGGCGATGGCGATGGCCCAAGAGCCGCTTTCGAAGTTGACCAGGAACTGAACGACGCAGACGATCGCGGTGGTAATGGCGCCGAAGCCGTTGATCGCGGCGTAGAGCTTCCACCCTGGGCCCTTGATACGAAGCCAGCGGGCCACCATGCCGGACTGGGAGAGGGTAAAGGAGAGAAAGACCCCCAGCGCATAGAGCGGGATCAGCGCATGGGTATCGCCTTTCACGATCCAAAGCGTCAAGCCGGCCAGGAGTCCAAGGACGAGAATGCCGTTGGTGAACACCAATCGGTCGCCAACGTTTGCCAGTTGCCTGGGCGCAAAACCGGCGCGCGCCAAGATGGAGGACAGTCGCGGGAAATCGACATAGGCCGTGTTGGCGGCCAGGATCAGAATCAGGGCGGTCGCCCCTTGGACCACGTAATAGAACCCGTCGATTCCGCTCCCTCCAAAGACCAACCGAGCGATGCTGGAGACGAGCGTTTCGGCGCCTTCGCCGTGCGATCCGACGGGCGTAACGCCCAAGACGCGGGCCAGCCAGGAGATCCCGCCGAAGAGCAGCGTCAGCAAGATGCCCATATAGGCCAGCGTGGCGGCGGCGTTCTTGGCCTCGGGGGCTTTGAAGGCTTGCACTCCGTCGGAGATGGCCTCTGTGCCAGTCAGCGCCGCACAGCCGCGAGCGAAGGCGGTGAGAATCAAGAAGAAGCTTAAATCTCGAAGTTCTCCCGGAGGATCCTTCGGGGGCAGCGGCTCGACGGAGCCTGAAAAGTATCGATAAGCTCCAAACCCGACCATAAAGAGGATGACGGCCACAAACCCATAGGTGGGCGGGGCGAAGAGGGCGCCCGATTCCTTGGCTCCGCGCAGATTGGCTATCGTGATGAGCGCGATAAACATCAGGCACAGCAACGTTCGATGCTCCTGCAAGGCCGGGAATGCGGACGCGACCGCCGCCGCGCCTGCGGCGATGCTGACGGCAACAGTCAGCAAGTACCCGATCAGAAGAGCCGCAGCGGCCGTCAAGCCGAAGCCGTCGCCCAAGTTCTCGCGCGAGACGGTGAACGCGCCGCCTCCCTCTGGGTAGGCGTGTACCGTTTGGCGATAGGAAAAGATGACGATGGCCAGTAGGGCGATGATACAACCAGTAATGGGTAGGGTAAGGCTTAAGGCCGCGGCGCCGGCCATCCACAGGACCAAGAGCATCTCTTCGGTGGCGTAGGCCGAACTGGAGAGGGCGTCGGAGGCGAAAACGGGGAGCGCTAACATCTTAGGAAGCCGCTCGTGTCGAGCCCGTCTGGAGGCTAACGGCCGGCCAAACAAAATGCGGCGCAACAGGGGTAACATTAGCCCCGGCGCTCCATGCCTAAACGGCTCCCTGGACTTGATCCATAGACCGAAGGATAACTATACCCGCGCCTTTAGGAACGATGATAAACGAGAAGCTTTGGTCGTGGTGGTTTGCAAAGCAGGGATTGGACGGAAGCCTGGCAGGGGCTTCGCCCAAGGCGGTGTTGGAAAAGTCCGGTTGGGCGCGCACCGTGGGCGGCAGCAATCCCTATATCGCCCTGTTCGCCCGGGCCGGAATTGGAAAAGCGCAAGCCGAGCAATCGGTCGCCGACCTGCAGATTCACGAACTGCCCAGTGCCAGGGGCTGCACCTATCTGATCCCCAAGAGCGACTATGCGCTTGCACTGATTGCAGCGCAAGGCACGGGCTCGAAGCCGGGATTGTCCGGCGTGGAGAAGAGCCTGGGCGTTACGGAAGAGGAATTGGACCGGTTGATGGCGATGGTATTGGACGCCTTGGCGAAAGGGGCGCTCGATTCCCGCGGCTTAAGACAATCGCTAGGGGGCGCGGTGCGCAGTTTGGGGGACGAGGGCAAGAAGAAAGGCGTGGTCTCGACGCTGCCTTCGGCGCTGGGCCGTTTGCAGGCAGTCGGGAAGATTCGTCGCGTGCCGGTGGACGGGCGATTGGATCACGAACGGTATGCCTATGCGCTTTGGCGGCCCAGTCCTCTGGACGGTTCTTCGTTGACATTTGACGAAGCGATGGCCGAATTGGCCAAGAAGTACTTTCGATGGATCGGCCCAGCGACGGCCAAGCAGTTTCAGGCTTTTGCGGGCATTGGCGTCAAGGCGACGCAGTCCGCGCTGGACGCCATCGGTCTAATGCCGATCGAACCGGGGTCGGACTACTTGATATGCGGCGACGAACTGGACGACTTTAAGGCGCACAGACCGCCTTCTAAGCCTCAATACTCGTTGGTGTCCAGCCTCGATTCGATCGTGCTTTTGCGCCGAGATTCGGCGTCAGTAGTCGCTCAAGAAGACGCCGGGCGAGAGGTGTACGGCGAGAAGACGACGACCTCGGTGGGCGGATTGCAGGACCTGCCGAGCCACGGGATATTTGATCGAGGACGGCTTATCGGGCTTTGGGAGTTCGATCCGAGCGTTGGCAAGATAGAAAGAACGCTGTTTGTGCCGGAGGATGCCGTTCTAAAGGCCAAAATTGTCGAGATGGAGCGTTTTGTGCGCGACGAGATCGGGGATGCGCGCTCATTTAGTTTGGACAGTCCTGCTTCTCGAGAGCCAAGGCTTGCGGCGTTAAGAAGTTAAGCGCCCACGATTTCGCCTGAGCATTCTCCAAAGCCTATCGACGCAAATCCTTGTCTCTCGCATCTTGCCCGGAGAACGATGCGGTCGCCATCTTCCAGGAAGCGTCTCGACTCTCCGTTCGGCAGTTGGAAGGGCTGTTTGCCGCCGCGGGTCAATTCGAGCAGGGAACCCAGGCTTTCGATGTCTGGGCCAGAGATCGTGCCTGTTCCTATGAGATCGCCCGGCTTTAGGTTGCAGCCGTTGCTTGTGTGATGGGCGATCATCTGTGCGATGGTCCAGTAAAGCCATTTGGAGTTTGATCGGCAGAGGGTCATAGGCTCTGTATCCGCCTGGGCGATTTGGGCTTCAAGATGGATGTCGAAGCCGCTGCCTGCGGGCAACAGGTATGACAATGGCTGAGGGTCGCCTTCGGGGCGCTGGAACGGGTCGCATCGGAAAGGCGCCAGCGCTTCAGTCGTAACGATCCATGGCGAGATCGTGGAGGCAAAGTTCTTGGCCAAGAAGGGGCCGAGGGGCTGATACTCCCATTTTTGGAGGTCTCGCGCAGACCAGTCATTGAGGAGGCAGAGTCCGAAAAGTTGCTGCTCGGCCTGACTAGCGTCGATCGGCTCGCCCAATTGATTGCCCGGGCCGATGAAGACGCCGATCTCCAGTTCGTAATCGAGCACGCGGCTGGGGCCATATGTGGGCGATTCGGCGTCGTCGGCCTTGGTCTGGCCTTTGGGACGCTTGATCGGGGTTCCAGAAGGCACCACCGAAGAAGCGCGGCCGTGATAGGCGATGGGGATGTGCTTATAGTTGGGCAGGAGCGGGTTGTCGGGACGAAAGAGCGCTCCGACGTTGGTCGCGTGATAGATCGAGGCATAGAAATCGGTGTAGTCGCCAATGTCTGCCGGAAGATGCATTGTGCAATCGCTTGCTTTGTAAAGCGGCGCGCTGCGATCGCCGTCTTGGCGCAAGGCCCGGCTGATCGCCAGGCGGACCATGGACCAAGATTCTTGACCCAGCGACATGAAGCCATTTAGGGTTGGACGGGATAGCGCCGCTTTGATGGTTTCGGACAGATCGGCGTTCTTGGCCCACTCGCGCGCATCCAAGATACGGTCGCCTATCGCGACGCCGATGCGGGGTTCTGCGGAAGACGGCGAAAAGACGCCAAAGGGCAGGTTTTGGACAGGGAATTCGCTGTCTTGGGCTGAATCGACCCAACTCTTGAGGTTCGGATCATGGGTTTCGTTCAATGGGGTCATTTCAGATGTTCCAGCAGTTCGAGGGTTGGCTCGGTGAACGAGCAGGAGCCGAAGGAAGTCCATCGTCGGCGGAGGGCGCGAATGGTTTCAAGGTCGAATGCTCGATCTCGCCAACTCATTTTGTCTTCATGAAACTGGAAATCCGAGCGATCGGCGGTTAACGCTTCGATCATCTCGGCTTCGTCGCTCAGCATGACGGCCACTGCGAGATTGACATAGCCGTGCATCCAGGATCGCGGCGGGTTTGGTTCGTAGGTCAATGGGTGTTCGTCGCAGAAGGGGTGGTGAAGGCCAGCGGTGGCCTTGAAAGGGCTTGCCCCGATCGACATGAGAAATCGGGCAACGTTTTGGGGATGGGGGATGAGATCGGGGGTAATTCCGCCCATGCGGATTTTGGGATAGAAGCCTTGTTCTATCGCATCCGTCGGGTTGGGCGTTTCGAAATAGGTCGGGCGGGGCAAGATGTCTGTTGGAAGCGTCTTGGTTTCGAAGCAATCCACGGTAAATCGACCGTCATGCTCGCAAAACGCCAGGGCCTTTTGCGCTTCTTCATCCGGATTCTCGCCCAATAGAACGGCTAGGGGGCATCTTACATCGGGCGGCGCATTTGCAGCCAGTTCTTTCAGGCGCGGGGCGGGAACCACCAGTCGGCCCAGCGCCCAAGACCATTCGCTTTGTCGGTAGTCGGCATAGTTTTGGACGGTCGCCGACATGTCCAAGCAGGCGGGCGGATAGAGTCCCGCATAGTCGATCAGGCCTTCGAGCAAGACGCGGGCAGACGCGAGCATCATGGCGAAGCGAGTTTACCTGGTTTAGGTAGACTAGGGACGTGAGGCAAGGTTATTTGATCGCTCCTCGGGCGCTGGAGTTGCGCCGCGTCGAACCGCCATCTCCTGGCCCGGGAGAGGTTTTGGTGCGGGCGCGCGCGGCGCTGACTTGCGGCACGGATTTGAAGACCTATCGGCACGGCCATGCGCGGTTGCCGTTCGGACCGTTTGGGCACGAGGGTTCTGGCGAGGTTTTAGAGGTTGGCGCAGGCATCGAACGGTTCAAACCGGGCGATGCGGTCGTGTGGACGCCGACCGCACCGTGCAAAGAGTGTCCACAGTGCCAAAAGGGGCGCGAGAACTTGTGCCGGCGGTTGATGGAGTCGGTCGTGCTGGGCGCCTTCGCCGACTTTGTGCTGATCCATGCGAAGGTTGCCGCGGTGCATCTCTTTCGCAAACCGAGCGGTTTGAGATTTGAGACGGCGGCCTTTACAGAGCCGTTAGCCTGCGTGATTCGGGCTTGGCGAGCGTGCGAGCCGTTGCCGGGCGAGTCTGTGCTGATCTTGGGCGGGGGCACGATGGCGATGCTTCACCTGATGGAGGCCAAACGCAGGGGGTTGCGCGCGACGGTTGCGGTTCGGTCGCCTCAAAAAGCATCTGTAGCACAAGATTTAGGCGCGTCGGAGGTGGTGGCCATTAAGGATGCGCCATTGGCCGACTTAGTGATCGAGGCGACCGGCAGCCCTGAAGTTTGGAGTTTGGCGCCGATGCTGGCGGAGCCGGGCGGAAAGGTTTTGTTCTATAGCGGGTTGACGAGAGACGCAATGGTCAATATCGCCGCAGAGAGGGTGCATTACGAAGAGGTTGCGCTGATCGGTGCGTTTCACTATACGACTCAAGACGCCCAGGAAGCGCTGCGTCGATTGGCAGAAGGCGAGATAGACCCGGAGCCGTTGATTACGGAGCGGAGGTCGTTAGATCGCCTTGTTGAGACATTTGAGGATTTGGATCAAAGCCGGGGGGCGAAGTACGCCTTTATCAACGATGATTAGCCGAACGAAATGCGCCGTCTACTATGCGCCGAACGACATTCGCATCGAGGAGCGCGAGCTTCCTGCCAGAGAGCCAGGCGGATTGCTGGTCGAGACGGTCGCCTGCGGGTTGTGCACGGGCGAGGTCATGGACTGGTACATGGCAAAAAAAGCACCCTTTACGCCGGGACACGAGATCGTCGCACGGGTGATCGAGGGAGACGGGATCGCACCGGGAACGCTGATCGCGCTGCATCACCACGCGGCCTGCGGGCAATGTCCGACCTGTTTGCGAGGGGACGACGTTCACTGCGGGCAATGGAGGTCGTCTCGTCTGAATCCGGGCGGGTTGAGCGAACGAGTCGTCGTGCCGCCTGAGATAGCCACATCGGACGTCGTCGCTTTGAGCGGAAACAGGACGGTTGAAAGCTACGTTTTGACCGAGCCGTTGGCTTGCGCGATCAAGTCGCTTCGCCGGGCACGATTCGAGGCTTCCGACAGGCTTGTAATCGTTGGTTTGGGCGCGATGGGGCTGCTTCATGCGTTGGTCGCGCAGCGAATGGGGGCCCGTTCGATAGCTGGGATCGACTTAAATCCGGTGCGATTGGCTTTTGCCCGCGATTTGGGCCTTGCGGCCTTGGATCCGACTGAAGGTTCGGATGTCAATGGGGATGTGGTCGTGGTATGTCCTGGTTCTCAATCTGCATTGGACTTAGGGGTCAGTCTATCGGCGCCAGGAGGACGTGTCGTGGTGTTCACACCGCTTCCTCCCGATGATAGATGGCCGGTCGATGCGCACAAGGTCTACTTTGACGAGATCAGCCTGATTCCGAGTTACTCAGCCGGCGCCGCGGAGTTTGTAGAGGCCGTGCGCATGATCGAAGCGGGGTTGCCGACCGAGCGCTTGGTTACTCATCGGCTGGCGTTAGACGAGGTTCAACGCGGGTACGACCTTGTTCGAGAGGCAAACGAAGCAATAAAGGTTGTGATAGAGCTATGAGAATCCCGTTCGACCGAGAGGGCCATCGATGGGTTGGAGTTGAAGAGAAGCGGTATGCCGACGGAGAGCAGGGCGCGCGGGGGATGTCTTGGAAAGGCGTTACGCGATGCGAGATTTTCAGGGCGATCGAAGGAGCGCGATTCGACCTTCGGTATTTTGAGATCGCGCCTGGCGGGTATTCGAGGTTAGAGAAGCATCAACACGCCCACGCGATCGTTGTGATCCGAGGGCATGGGGAGGCGTTGATCGGCGACCAGGTGGTGAACTTGCAACCGTTCGACGCGGCCACTGTGCCTCCCATGACGCCGCACAGATGGGTCAATGCTGGCGACGAACCGTTCGGTTTCGTCTGTCCGGCCGAATCGCCTCGCGATATGCCGCAACCCTTATCCGACGACGAGATCGCCCGGCTGCTATTCAACGAGGCGACCAGGCGGATCGTCGAAATAGACGGTTAGAGGTTGCCGACTGGAGCGGGCGCGCCTGGCTGGCCAGGTTGGCCGGGCTGCCCCGTGCCGGAATCCCTGGTCGACCCTGGATTCGTGTCGTAGCTATCCAACTTTGGCGCATTTCGGGTGTCGCCCGGCCCCTTGTTGTACATAAAGAACACCACGGCGACGGCTACGAGCGCGACGACGCAAAGCACAATGGCGGTCGTGTTATTGACCTTCATATCGAAAAGTTCCTCCCCATCTGATGCATTTCTTCCAGCGGTTTCGCCGCGCTGATGGTCGATTCCTGCAAACGGCTCATTTTTTGGCTTCCGATAACATCTCTCGCGCATGGACGATGGCCGTCTGGCCTGTATCGCCTGCGATCATACGGGCGATCTCTTCTTCGCGCTCTGCGCCGGACAAGAGTTGTGCTACAGCGACAGTCCGTCCATCTATTTCCTGTTTATCGATCGAGAAGTGCTGATCGGCGCGCGCTGCGATTTGGGCCAGGTGCGTTACGCACAGCGCTTGCGAGTTCTTGGAAAGTCGACTCAGTTTATCCGCGACGATGGTTGCTGCTCGACCGCCCAACCCTGCGTCTACCTCGTCGAAGATGAGCGATCCGACGGGAGACGCTCCGGCTAGCGCGCTTTTGATAGCCAGCATGACGCGCGATATCTCGCCGCCCGAGGCGATCTTGGTCAGGGGTTTTGGCGATTCGCCGATGTTTGCGCTGAAGAGGTATTCGACCGCATCGGCGCCCTTTACATCGATCGGCTTGGGTTCGATCGAGATTGCGAATTGCGCATGGGTCATGCCGAGGTCTTGCAGGTGATCGTTTACGAGGGTCGCAAATGAAGTCGCGCCATCGGCTCTCATCCTGGTCAAGTTGGCGGCTGTATGAGTCAGCTCGTTGGCTGTCGAAACGAGTTGATTATTGAGCTCCTGCAGTCTCTCGTCTTGGTTTTCAAAGTCTCCCAGCTTGCGCCGGGCTTCTTCTCCGAAGGCTATCACGGCGGCTATGGATTCGCCGTACTTTCGTTTGAGCGATCGTATTTGGTCCAGTCGCCTCACGGTCTTATCGAGCTCTTCGGGCTGTGCTTCTATCTCCTCGGCATAACGGCGAAGCGCTGTGGCGCAGTCTCTGGCCGAATCGAGAGCAGAGAGCAGGAGGCTGTCGAGCGCCTCCAGTCCGTCGTCCAGCTTCGCTGCTTCTGACAGGCTTTTCTGCGCCCGAGCCAAAGCCTCGTAGGCGCTTGCCTCGCCGTCCAGCGCATCGATCGCTTCGGCTGCGAGTTGGCCCAAGCGGTCGGCGTTGGCCAGACGCTTCTCGGCCGATTCGAGAGTTTCGTCTTCTCCCGGGGTTAGGTTCGCGCCTTCGATCTCTTCAGCCTGATACCGCAGCAAGTCGAGAGCGCGCTCTCGTTCGGCACCGGTTTGCGTCAGTTCTGCAATCTCGGCCTCTATCGACTGCTTGGCCAGATAGAGCTCGCGAACTTTGTGCTTGAGCTCGACGGCGGGAGCGCCGAGCCAATCGTCCAGGAGTTCTAAATGGGACGCCACCCGAAAGAGGGATTGATGCTCGTGCTGGCCGTGCAGATCAACCAGCGCTTCTGCCAGTTTTTTCAATGAAGAGACGGGGGCCGGACGGCCATTGATGCGGGCGCCCGTCCGGCCGTTGGTCGAGAGTTCTCGGCTGAGGAAGAGCAATCCGTCCTCTGGTTCGACGCCAATGTCATTGGCGATTGAAATCGCTACGGGGCAGCGCCTGACATCGAAAACGGCTATTACGGTTGCCTGATCGCAGCCTTGTCGTATCAAATTCGTATCGGCGCGGTCGCCCAAGGCGAGGCTAATGGCGTCTATCAGAATAGACTTTCCGGCACCCGTTTCGCCCGTCAGCGCGATGAGGCCAGGACCGAACCGCAGGTTCAGCCGGTCCACAATGGCAACGTTCTCGATATGCAGTTCGACGAGCATCAGGCCGTCCATGTTGTACCCGACGAAAAGTTCTAGGGAAGCAAGAAGGAATCGGAGATGGGCGCGGCGAATTACACAAGCGGTAGGAACGCGTTGCGCTGTCGTCTGGTATATAATGTGGGTTGATTGGGATTGGACAGGCAGGATTGCGAAAAAATGGGGTGAGATTCGATGTCCTTGCAGTATAAGAGTTTGGTTATTGCCGCAGGTTTGGCGGCGCTCGTGGCGGGCGCTTCTGCTCAGCCTTATAGTTTCCGCGCCCTCGGCACATTGGGCGGCGTTGATAGCTATGGCCGCTCTGTGAATAGTCAGGGCATGGTTGTTGGCTATTCTCGCAACTCCGCAGGCAATTATCGAGCATTCAAATGGGTCGATGGTCAGATGACCGACCTAGGCACTCTTGGCGGGCAGCGCAGTTATGCGTATGCCGTCAACGACGCTGGCATGATCGCAGGCGAAGCACAGCGCGCAGACGGCACTTATCGCGCTTTTCTTTATGACGGCTCTCAGATGATCGATCTTGGCACCTTGGGCGGCAACGAGAGCTTTGCGAGAGGGATCACTGCCGACGGCAAGGTCGTCGGTTCTTCCAGATTGGCCAATGGCGAAACGCGCGCCTTCTATTACGATGGCACGACGATGCGCCAATTGCCGACTTTGGGCGGCAATTTTGCCGAAGCTTACGGCGTTAACAGTTTGGGCCAGGTCGTCGGGCACTCCCGAAACGCTTTGGGGCAAAATCAAGCTTTCATTTGGGACCCGGCCACGAACCAGATAACAGGCTTGGGATCGTTGGGGGGCAGCGCCTCCATTGCGACCGGCATCAATAGCGACGGCTTGATCGTCGGGGCTGCGCGAAAGGCGTCAGGAGCCAATGCCGCTACCATGTGGCACAGCTCCGGTATTCTCGATATTGGCACCCTTGGAGGTCCCGAGAGCTGGGCTTACGGCATTAACGAGTTCGGCTATATCGTCGGTTCGTCCACAATGCCCAACGGCAGCGACCGCGGTTTCTTCTATGACGGCGAGAGCCTGCACGATCTCAATCAATTGGTGCGGTTTTCGTCCAGTTGGGTGCTTCAGAGAGGATTGGGCATCAGCGACGCTGGACACATTACGGGATACGGAAGCTTTAATGGCCGCTTGCAGGGCTTTGTGATGAACCCTGTACCAGAGCCTGCCTCGATGACTGCGCTTGCAATCGGCCTGATAGCCTTGGCACGGCGACGCCGTCGATAGATGCTGAGAATCGCGCTCATTGGGACTGGCGGCATTGCAAACGGCCATGCCCAGGGCGCTGAAGCGTTGCCCGATCTCGTTCAAGTAACCGCGCTTTGCGACACCGACCCGGCGCGACTCGCGCGTTTTTCCAAGCGGTTTCCCGACGCGGTCGCCGTCAGCGACTGGCGCGAACTCCTGGCGCGAGACGATATCGACGCGTTTGACGTCTGCCTGCCCCACCATCTCCATGCGCCTTGCATAACCGACGCGGCCAACGCTGGCAAGCACGTGCTTTGCGAGAAGCCGCTCTGCATGAACGAACGCGAGGCGGACGCGATCACTGAAGCCATCGAACGAAATCGGGTTACTTTGATGTGCGCCCACAATCAGGTCTTCGACCCTGCAGTGCGACGCGCCAAGCAGCTGTTGGACGAGGGCGCTATCGGCCATCTATGGCAGGTTCGCACGATGGATTGCTTTACGGCTCGCAACTACGCGCCAGGCGCTTGGGGATGGCGAGGCGACAAGGCGACCATGGGTGGCGGCGTGTTGATCGACACCGGCTATCATCCCAGTTACTTGCTATTGCACCTTGCCGGGCAGAGGCCCAAGAGCGTCTGCGCGATGGTCAGCAAGCACAGCGCGAATTCGTTAGAAGGCGAGGATACCGCCGAGGTGTTGGTGACTTTTGAAAACGGCGTTCGCGGCGCGATTCACACCAGTTGGGCCTACGATGCGCCGAACGGCAATTGGCAGTTTCACATGATCGGCGATAAGGGGCAGCTTTACGGGCGCGGCAACAAGATCTATGTGCAACCGACCGGCTTTCATCAGGGCGCGATGATCGAGTTGGGCGCTGTCAACGTATTTGCCGAGGAGATGCGCCACTTTGCCGAGTCTCTGCAGAACGGAACGCGCCCCGTGCAGGATCACCAGGACGGCATCGACGTGTTGAAGCTGATTCTGGGCGCCTACCGTTCTGTTGAAGAGGGACGAATCGTTACGTTTTGAGCACTGATTGGTCGTCGGTCTGGCTAAATCCTAATCCCCCTGTCTTGTTGCGTATTCTGGCCGCTCTTTATCGCTTTGGCTGGCGGGCGTATCAACTTTGGTACCGGCTTGGCTTCAAGAGGCCGGTACGGGTTGGGGCGCCGGTGATATGTGTAGGTTCCTTGCTTGTCGGAGGGTCCGGCAAGACGCCTGCGACGATCGCGATAGCCGAACTGCTCCATGTTCGATTTCCCGATCTTTCGATTGCGATTCTGACCGGAGGTTATGGCGGCTCGAAGCGGCATGAGACGACCGTAATCAATCCTGGCGAAAGCGCTCTGGCTGAGGAAGTCGGGGACGAGACGGCGATGATTCGACAGCGGCTGCCTTGGGCGCTCATTGTTGTCGGTCGCCGCCGGGTTGCCGCAGCCAGAGTCGCTGTGGATGTGGGCGCACGGCTTATCATAATGGACGATGGTTTTCAGCACTTGCCGTTGTATCGGGACATCAACCTTTGCGCGATGCCCGCTCGACTGCCAAACAACTACTGTTTACCTGCAGGGCCGCTTCGGGAGCCTTTGGACGGTCTGACCAGAGCAACCCGCGTTGTCAAAATGGACGACGATGCGATCAAGGTTCCTGGATCGCCGATTCGCCTGGACGACGGTCGGACGCCATTGCCGGAGGGCGCGCCAGTCATCGCGCTGAGCGCGATCGCTCAACCGGAAGCGTTTGAAGGCTTTGTTCGATCTCTAAACGTCGATTATCAAGGTTCTAAGCGTTTTGGAGACCATCACACTTACTTAAGGCCAGATATAGAGCCGTTGATGCAGAAGGCGTTTCTCGTTACAACCGAGAAAGATGCGACTAAGTTGGCGTTTTTGACCCCCGAGGAGCAAGGGCGCGCGTTCGTCGTACCGTTGCAATTGAGGTTTTCGTCGGAGTTTGAGCAGTGGCTAGTCGATCAAGTCCTGGGTATAAGTAGACGCGATGGGTAAGAAGCGTTTGATAAAGCGGGCCGAACTGTTCGCCGGTCGAAATGCGCTCAAGTTCTTTTCTATCTTGTTCCGGGCGCTTCCTTGGAATCTTGCCTATTCGATTGGTCGGGGGGCGGGGTCGGCGGCCTATCGGCTGAGCAAGAAGCGCAGGCGAATCGCCCATCAAAACCTGACGCTCGCTTTTCCCCATCTCTCTACGCAGGATAGATCGGCCATTGCTCGGCGGTTGTTCAAGAACCTGGGCATGGGGATCGTCGATTTCTTCAAAATGCCTTCGTTGTCGGACGATCCGTTTTGGCGTCGAGTCGAGTTTTGCGGCCAAGAGGCCATCGACGAGGCATTGGCAGAAGGCCGTGGATTGTTGTTTGTAACCGGGCATTTTGGCGCATGGGAGATTATGGGTTCGGCCATGGCCCGTCTGGGCTATGACTTTAGCGTCGTGGCGCGCGATACAAACGACGAAGAGACGACCGACTTGGTCAATCAGACGCGGGAGAAAGCGGGCATGTCGGTACACGCTCGCGGCAATGCGGCGCGATTCATCTTGAGCAAGCTCAAGGCCAACAAGGTGATCGGTATTGTTCCCGATCAGAACGCAGGAGATGCGTTTATCACTTTCTTTGGACATCCTGTAGGTACAGTGGTGGGTCCCGCTGTAATGTCGTTGCGAACCGGCGCGGCTATTGTAACGGCGTTTGCAATCCGCAAGCCCGACGGATCGATCAGAGTGGAGGCTGAGCGGATGGTTTTGGGAGCAGACGAACGGGCGATCATGCAGTCGATTCACGACGCGATTGAGAGGTATGCGCGAGCATACCCGGACCAATATTTGTGGATTCACGATCGGTGGAAGTCGGCGCGACAGGCTGGGATGCTGGGTTAATAGGGGGCTACAAATGAAAGAAGGCCAGTCCCTGGCCTTCATAAAGCTGCGGATTTTCCTTTGGATCCTCCCCAGCAGCGCGCCATCCTTAGCGTTGACGACACTATACCCTATGGGATTTCGGTTTGTCAACCCCTACGGGTAGCGTCGATAGTCGGACGTATTGGGTCATGGCGCGGTTACAGTCGGTATACTCCGGCAGATATGGCAAACCGACTGTCAGACGAGAAAAGCCCTTACCTCTTGCAACACGCGCACAACCCGATCGACTGGATGCCGTGGGGCGATGAGGCGTTTGAGAAAGCCCGCGCAGAGCGGAAGCCGATCTTTCTGTCCGTCGGCTATGCGGCCTGCCATTGGTGCCATGTGATGGAGCGCGAATCGTTTGAAAGCGAAGAGATTGCGCGGATATTGAACGAGCGATTTGTGTCGATCAAGGTCGATCGCGAGGAGCGGCCCGACGTTGACGAGGTTTATATGACCGCGGTGCAACTCATCACAAGGCGAGGCGGATGGCCGATGTCGGTGTTTTTGATGCCGGACGGCGATCCGTTCTATGCGGGCACCTACTTTCCGCCGGACGTTTTCAAGACTGTGCTGACGAACGTGGTGGCCGCCTTTGATCGGGACTACTTGGCGCTGAAGAAAGAAGCAAGCGCAGTGGCCGAGGCTGTGCGCTCTGCGCTCAACTTTAAGGCTTCGGAAGTCAAAGGCGAGCCGGACATTCGTGTTTTGGCGA
The DNA here is from genome assembly GCA_013359125.1 of Armatimonadota bacterium. NCBI lineage: Bacteria > Bacillati > Armatimonadota > Armatimonadota bacterium. Next base: position 80,004 of record JABWCR010000006.1, read on the forward strand.
ACTATTTGGAGCAGACTCAGCGAACTTTTGATTGGGAGCACGGAGGGTTTGGCGGCGCGCCCAAGTTTCCTCCTGGCATGGCGCTGCCCCTGCTCTTGTGGGTCGCGCAGTCATCCGAACAGCCGGTCGCGCTACAAATGGCGCTGAAGACGCTTCGCGAGATGGCTCTGGGCGGATTTCACGATCTGGTCGGAGGCGGGTTTCATCGGTACTCGACCGACCGGGGTTGGTTTGTGCCTCATTTTGAGAAGATGCTGACCGACAATGCGCTTTTGATTCGAGCCTATGCGGAGGCTTGGTCGATAACGGGCGAGCCTGTCTTTCGCCTTGTTGCAGAGGCTGCGGCCGATTGGGCTTTGCGGGAGATGCGCTTGAGAGAGGGCGCGTTCGCCTGTTCGATCGACGCGGACAGCGAGGGCGAAGAGGGTCGGTTTTATACTTGGACGGTGGATGAAATTCGCGAGGTCTTGCCCGACGATAGCGCGATTCCGTTCTGCAAGGCGTTTGGCGCTTTGAAGGAGGGAAATTATCTGGAAGAGGCGACTGGCGAAGCGACCGGGCGCAATATCCTGAGGGCTGAGAGTTTTGAGGCGCTGCCGTCCTTCATGTCGGAACGAAGGGCTTTATTGGAGGCTCGGGATAGAAGGCCGCGGCCTTTGTTGGACGATAAAGCGCTGACCGGCTGGAACGGTTTGATGATCGGCGCATTGGCCTATGCGGGCGGGGCGTTCGACCGTACTGATTACATCGATGCGGCCCAGTTGGCTGCCGACTTTGTCTGGCAGACTATGAAGGTTGAGAACGGCTTGCTTCGCCGTTATCGGGATGGCGAGGCGGGGATTTCGGCGTTCCTGGAAGATTACGCGCTGTTTGGCGGCGGACTGGTGGCATTGGCGGCAGTTACGAAGGATTTGGACTATCTGCGTCGTGCTGAGACATTGGCCGATGAGATGATCGAACAGTTTGCCGATACCGAACATGGCGGTTTTTTCAATGCCGGATCGGCGAACGAGACTTTGATCGCACGTTCCAAGGCGGCTCACGATTCGGCTTTGCCTTGCGGCAACGGAGCGGCGACGATGTTCTTGGCGCATCTGGCGCTGGTTACCGACGAGCCGCGCTATCGTCAGCTGGCATTGGAAGCGGCGGGGTCGGTCTGGAATCTGATCCTAGCGTCTCCGCAGGGAAGCGAAAGCCTGTTGTATGCGCTGGCGATGTTGCAGCAAGGAGGGGTGGAGATTCAGGAGGCTGTGCCCGTGCCCCAACTGGAAGGCGGCGTCATCGCGCCAAACGTGCGATTGGAACCGGACGCAATCGTGTTGGAGCTTCTGATCTCAGAAGGATGGCGGGTTTATGCGCCGGGACATGCGCCGCCTAACATGACGCCGTTGCAGGCGACCTTCTCGACCGATTTGCCGTTGGAGTTGCAGCCAGCGGTCATGCCGCTGGCCCAGCGCGAGGGGGATTTCGCGGTCTATAAGGGCGAGTTGGCCATACGCGCGCCCTTTGCCGTTGCGACGGATGCTAATGTCGGCGAAGGCCGCATTCTGATCGAATTGACCTACCAAGCCTGTAGCGATAACGCCTGCCTTGCACCGTTGACGCTAAACTTGGTGACAAGGGTTGCGATTGGAGAGTAGCGCTCCTCACATCTTATGGATACAGTGCCCGGCGGCGTCGTGGAAGGCTTCCATCAGCGCTTCGGTCAGCGTCGGGTGCGGGTGGATCGTCTCGGCCAGATCGTCCAAAGTCGCCTCTAACTTGATGGCCAACACCGCCTCCTGAAGCAGGTCGCTAGCGTGAGGGCCGCAGATGTGCGCGCCGAGAATTTCGCCGTATTTAGAATCGGCGATCACCTTGACGATGCCGCCTCGCTCGTTGACCGCCATCGCCCGACCTAGCGAGCCCGGTTGAAACTTGCCGATGCGCAGGTCGTAGCCTTGCTCTTTGGCCTCTTTCTCGGTCAGCCCAACGCTGGCAATTTCTGGCACGGTGTAGACGACGTTGGGCACGGCTTTGTAGTCCATCTGTCGGCTTAAGCCGTAGCAGTTCTCAGCAGCGAAGATGCCTTCCATCGAGGCCACGTGCGCCAGTTGGATGCGGCCGGTGCAGTCGCCGATCGCGAACACGTTGGCTATGTTGGTGCGCATAAAGGGATCGACTTCGATGCCGCGCTGGTGGGTTTTGATGCCGAGCTCTTCAAGCCCTATGTTCTCGATGTTCGGCTTGCGGCCGACGCCCAACAGGACCAACTCGGCTTCGAGCATCTCGACGCCTTTGCCGGTTTCGATTTGAAGCTGCCACTGGCCTTTGACCCTCTCGGCGGACTTGGCCGATGCGCCGGTCATGATTTTGATGCCTTGGCGAGAGAGCTGTCGCTCGGCCTCTTTGGCAATGTCGGCGTCCATGGTGGGCACGATCTGATCCATCAGTTCCAGGACGACCACTTTTGAGCCCATGGCGTTGAAGACGTAGGCGAACTCAAGGCCGACCGCGCCGCCGCCGATGATAATCATCGACTTGGGCACAAAGGGCGCGTTGACCGCGTCGTCGCTGGTCCAGACGTTCTCGCCGTCCAAGCCCGGAATTGGAAGCTTGATCGCTCTAGAGCCGGTCGCGATGATGATGTTTTTGGCCGTTATCGCACGCTTGCCGCCTTTGTCGTCGATCACTTCGATCGTGTTGGGATCGACCAATTTGCCCGTACCGCCGATGTGTTCGATCTTATGTTTCTTAAAGAGGTTGGCGATGCCGCCGCGCAGGGTGGTTACGACTTTCTCCTTCCGGGCTTGCATTGCGGCAAAGTCGTAGCCAACGTCGCCATTGACCTGGACGCCCATGTCTTTGGCGTGCAAAACGTGCTGATACCGCTCGGCGTTGGCGATCATGACCTTGCTGGGGATACAGCCCCAGTTGAGGCAGGTGCCGCCTAAGAACTCCTTTTCGATGCAGCCTACTTTTCCGCCCATCTCGGCGGATAGTTGTCCGGCGCGGATGGCGGCGACGTATCCGCCCGGCCCGGCGCCTAAGACGATGGTTTCAAACTCATATGATGAACTCGACATTCGAGTCGCCTCCTCGGGTTGTGCGATGGAATCGATCTGCCCGATTAGAATGGGGTTGACGTCGGTTGTCAAAGCCCCTTCGATCATGGGGCTTCGGACAAGGGTTTGGTTCGATTCCATCGCGATTGGTTTGCTGGTGCCCGGGGCGGGACTCGAACCCGCACGGGCAAAGCCCAGGGGATTTTAAGTCCACCGCGTCTGCCATTCCGCCACCCGGGCCAGATCAGCAGATTTAGTATACCTATGGGCGATTAAACGGCGCCCAGGCCGCGATCCAAGTCCCAAATCAAGTCGTCAAGCGTCTCCAATCCGATGGACAGTCGGATCAGTTCGGGGCCAACGCCGCACATTTCGAGTTCTTCGTTCGAAAGTTGCTGATGGGTGGTGGAGGCGGGGTGAATGACGAGGCTCTTGGCATCGCCCACGTTGGCCAGGTGGCTGAAGAGCTGCAGGTTGTGGATGAAGCGTTTGCCGGCCTCCCGCGGTTCGTTCGATTTGAGGCCGAAGGCAAAGATCGAGCCGGCGCCTTTGGGCAGATAGTTTTGCGCTTTGGCGTAATCGGGATGGCTGGGCAATCCGGCATAGGAGACCCACGCGACTTTGGGATGTTCGCTGAGCCATTTGGCCACGGCGACGGCATTTTGGACGTGCCGATCCATGCGGATGGAAAGCGTCTCCAGCCCGAGCAGCAAGAGAAAGGCATTAAAGGGCGATAGGCAGGCGCCCGTATCGCGCAGCGTCTCTGCCCGTGCCTTCATTAGGAAGCCGTAGTGTCCAAACGTCTCATAAAACTTTAGGCCATGATAGGAAGCGGACGGCTCTGAAATGGTCGGGTAGCTGGAATAGTCGAACTGGCCCGATTCGGCCAGCACGCCTGCGATCGCCGCGCCGTGTCCGCCTATGAACTTGGTGGCGGAGTGGACGACGATGGTGGCGCCGTGCTCGATAGGTCGGCATAGCCAAGGGGTGGCAAAGGTGTTATCGACGATCAGCGGGATGCGATGGGCGTCGGCGATGTCCGCGACAGTGCGAATGTCGAGAATGGCGCCTTGGGGGTTGCCGATGGTCTCGCCATATAGGGCGCGGGTGTTGGGCTTGATCGCCGCTTCCCAAGCGGAGAGGTCTCCCGGATCGACGAAGGTCGTTTCGATGCTCAACTTTTTGAGGGTGTGTACAAACTGGGTGTAGGTGCCGCCATAGAGCTTGGAGGAGGCGACCAGGTGGTCGCCGGGCTGCATAAGAGTCATGACGGCGGCCAGTTGCGCCGCCATGCCGCTAGCGGTCGCTACCGCTCCTGCGGCGCCCTCCAGCGCGGCTATGCGCTCTTCGAAGACGGCTGTCGTCGGATTGTTGATCCGAGTGTAGATATTGCCGTACTGTTTGAGTTCGAAGAGCTGGGCGGCGTAGTCGGCGTCTGGGAAGACGTAGGAAGTGGTTTGGTAGATGGGCGCTGCGCGGGCGCCGGTGGCTCCGTCGGGAATCTGCCCGGCGTGAAGCATCCGAGTTTCAAATCCAAACTCTCGCCGGTCGCTCATCGTTGGCTATTATACTCAGGGTATGATTCGAGTCCCGAAATGAGCGTCATAGACCGCGTCTTGCCCCATTACGAGGATGCCGAGCTGAGCGCATTGGGCGCGATGATGCTGGACATGCACGCGGCCGAGGCGCTCTCGCACATGCTGCAGCCCGATGATTTCTATGCTCCCCGTCATCGCGTCTTGTTTAACGCAATTCAGGAGCTGACGCGACGGAGCGACGCAGTGGACCTCGTTACCGTTCGCGCCCAGTTGGAGCGGCAGGACTCGTTGGAAGATGCGGGCGGCTTGGCCTATCTGGCCCATGTGGCCGACTACACTCCCAGCGCATCGAACGCAGAGCATTACGGCCGCCTGGTGAAGGAGGCTTCGATCCTGCGAAGGCTCTACTTCGCTTCGCAAGAGATTTCGAAAATCGTCTTTCAGTCGGAACTGACGGCGAAAGATGCCGTGGACCAGGCCGAACAGTTGGTTTTCGACGTAGCCTCCGAGAAGGACGACCAGAAGCTGGAGTCGGTGGGCGCGCTGTTGACGCCCGCAATGGATCAGATCGAACTGATTCAAAAATCTGGTCGCGGGATGATGGGGCTGCCCACAGGTTTTCGCGATCTGGATCGGATGACCGCCGGTCTGATGAACGGCGATCTGATCATCATCGCGGCACGCCCTAGTATGGGAAAGACCAGCCTGGCGCTCAACATTGCAGAGAACATTGCCCACAGCGGCGAGGTAGCGGTCGCTCTCTTTAGTCTCGAAATGTCCAAGGAGCAGTTGGTTACGAGGTTATTGTGCGCTGAGGCCAAAGTCAATTCGCAGCGCATACGTCTGGGGGCCATCAGCGACAGCGATTGGACGAAGCTGACCAAGGCGTGCAACCGCTTGGATCGAGCGCCGCTTTACATTGACGACACCCCTGCAGCGACAATGTTCGATATTCGAGCAAAGTGCCGGAGGTTGAGAGACGAAAAGCCGTTGGGCCTGGTCGTTATCGACTACTTGCAGCTCATGTCCACGGCCAATCGGTCCGAGAATCGCAATCAAGAGATTGCGGAGATTGCGCGCGGGCTCAAGGCTTTCGCGCGCGACTTTAAGACTCCTGTGATCGCCCTTTCTCAACTGAGTCGAGCCATAGAAAAGCGCACCAGCAACGAGCCCTTGCTATCCGACCTGCGCGAGAGCGGCGCGATTGAGGCAGAAGCCGACGTCGTGATGTTCATTCATCGCGATCTGTACTACGACAAGAAGGAGGCCCAAGACGAGGAACCGGTCGAAGGTCACGACCGCACCGAAACGGCCGACATCATCATCGCCAAACAGCGCAACGGTCCGACGGGCAAGGTGCGCATTGGCTTTCAGCCTGACTACACCAAGTTTGTAACGCTGGAGCGCAGCACGCCGCCAGACGACGACTATTAGTGCCGCAGCATCTGGCGCAGTTCCGACTGGATGCCTGCGTAGTTGAGGGCGTCTTCCTCGGTGATCAAGCCCGTTCGAACGTACTTGTGCAGGCACTGGTTCATCGTCTGCATTCCCCAGAAACTGCCCTCTGCGATCGCGCGATAGATCTCGCCAAAGTGGGCGTCCTCGATCAGTTTGGCGATGGTCGGCGTGTTGATCATGATCTCGATAGCGGCGATTCGGCCTTTGCCGCCGGAGCGCGGCACGAGTTTTTGCGCCATAACGGCTCTGAGGGAGTTTGACAGTCGTTCGGCCACCAGCTTCTTGTCTTGGGGCGGGAACATGTTGACGATTCGGTCCAGGGTTTCCGCAGCGCTGGGCGTGTGGACCGTAGAGAAGACGAAGTGGCCCGTTTCGGCGGCTTGCAGACAGGTCTGCATCGTTTCTGGGTCGCGCATTTCGCCGATCAGGATGATGTCCGGGCTTTCTCGCACCACGTATCGAAGCGCGTCGAGAAACGATTCGCAGTCGATGCCGACCTCGCGCTGGCTGACGATGCTGAGCTTATCGTCGTGCACAAATTCGATCGGGTCTTCGATCGTTACGATATGGGACTTGCGAACGTCGTTGATGCGGTCGATCATGGCCGCCAGCGTGGTCGATTTTCCGCATCCCGTCGGCCCGGTGATCAGCACCAACCCTTGTCGCACTCTGCAGAGCCCGTCCAGAGTTTTGGGCGTTTGGGGGTCTTCCGGCCAAAGTTCCTCCAATTGAGGCTTATTGATCGGAATCAGACGAAAGACGCCGGAGACGGTGCCGCGCTGCTGATAGACGTTGGCGCGCACGCGGCAAGCGTCGGCTACGGCAAAGGCCAAGTCGATGGAGAGACGGTGTTCAAAGCGCGCGATCTGTTCGTGCGACATCATGCTAAAGCAGAGGTCGCGGGATTCCGATGGCGACAGCGTCTCCAAGCCCTCGAACGGTTGAATTTTTCCATCCAATCGAATGGTCGGGGGGCCATAGGCTTTGATGAAAATGTCCGACGCTTTCAGTTCAAAGGCTCTCAACACCAGTTCTTCCATCGTTACCATTGATCGTAAGTCTCCTATTGACGGGATTTTTCTGGGGCTATCGCGTTCGAATGCAGTTTTCGCCGCATTGTGGCATAGACGGCGATTGAAACGACCGTCGCGACGACAAAGCTGGCGAAAATCCCCGCCCAGAGGTAAGGAGAAGGCTGAGTCTGCCGGGCGGGGGGGGGCGGCGGTTCTTTTGGCGCGAGTTTCGGAATAGTCAGAGCTGCCGGGTCGTGAGCCTTGAGCCTTATAAAGAACTCCCATGCGCCTGGTTGTATCGTCGATCGCATGGAGAGCGAATCGGAATCAAATTGCAACGGGCCGGCATAGGCAACGGTTGCGGCCGGCAGCGCGATGATCCGAAGGGTGTCGTATTCGGCAAAAGCGGCCAAAATGGGATCGAGCCAAGCGGCGCCGGCGGTGGTGTCGATCAGTCCGGATGCCTGCGCTTCGACGACGGTCAAGTAGTCGGAAGGTTTGGGATTGTTGGCTAGAGTGCGCTCTTGCGACTTGACGTTAGTCAATGTCATGCCCGCTTTGTCTCCCATGGCTTTCGCATGGCGATCGACCGTTTCTCTGTCGGCTTTGAAGGCATAGGTCCAGGTAACGACTTCGGAACCGTTGCCCTGAGGCATGACGAGCAGTACGACGTCCGGCTTTGTAGACAGCGAAGGTTCGTCTTGGGAGAATGCGCATTGGCAGACCAAGATTGCAGCCATCATTGTCGAGCCAAGAACGCCGCGCATAGCGCTCTATTGTACCTGCGCCTTTTTGGGGCCGCCTATCAGCGCTCGGCTCAAGTCATCGGCTGTAAAGCCAAAACCCGGCGTCTTTGCCAGGTTTTGGCCGATTTTGGCGTGATGCCAGGCGCCTGCGATTGCGGCATTTAACGGCGAGAGGCCTTGCGCCAAGAGACCGCCTATCAGCCCCGCAAGAACGTCGCCCGAGCCTGCCGTGGCTAATGCCGGTTCTGAGACTGGGATCGCGAACAGTTCGTCGCCTTGGGCGACCAGCGTGCAGGCGCCTTTGAGCACGACGACGGCGTTGAACGCTCGAGCGAGTTCTTTTGCAGCCTGCATACGGTCGGACTGGATCTGCTCGACCGTTTTCTTAAGGAGTCTGGCTGCCTCGCCAGGATGCGGCGTTAGGACGGCGTTCGACATCAGATCGATCGGCGGTTTCTCTGCCAGCGCATTGAGGCCGTCGGCATCGATCGCCTTTGGGGCAGAGATTGCTTCAATGAGACTTCTGGCAAACGCTCTCGCCTTGTCGCTCTCGCCCAATCCGGGACCGATGATCGCCGCGTCTGTGTTCGCATCGAATGGGTCTTCAAGACTTTTCGTCATCAGTTCCGGGTAGTAGGCGGCTGTAACCGATCGTGTTTCGGAGGGCACGAACAGCGTTACCAACCCAGCGCCCGAGCGCAAGGCGGAGATGCCGCTGAGCGCGGGAGCGCCCGGCATAGAGGCGCTGCCTCCAAAAACGCATACCCGCCCTCGATGGCCCTTGTGAGCATCGGGCGAATGCAGAGGCCACAGATCGCTGGCATCGAGGACGACGCTCGCGATGCGCTCATCTTGGGTTGGCGCTGCAAGGCCGATGTCGGCGATTAAGGCGCGGCCACAGTGAGACGGTCCGTTTTGAAGATACAATCCCGATTTCGGCAGGCCCAAGGCAACTGTGATGTCGGCTCGTACGATTTCGCCTAGACTGGCTCCTGTGTCGGCGTCTAAGCCGGATGGGAGATCGACCGCAATGACAGGTTTGCCGCTTTGGTTGACAGCGCGAACCGCTTCGGCATAGACAGAAGCGAGGCTGCCGCGGGCGCCCGTGCCGAGGAGGCCGTCGATAATCAAACAATAGTCCGAGAGCGGCCCTATGCCTTGCCGAATCTCTACGCCAGCACACTGAGCGCGCTCGAGCTGAATTGTCGCGTCGTCCGACAGATCGATAGGAGCCGCGATCAAGAAAGCGGTCGTATCGGCGCCGCGCTGTTTCAACAGTCGAAGGGCGACCAAGGCGTCGCCGCCGTTGTTTCCCTTGCCGCAGATGGCTGCTACGGGTCCGATGGTTATCAGTTCGAGGGCCGCGCCTGCTACCGCTTCGCCCGCGCGCTCCATCAAGTCAAGCGAGGAGACGCTCGTCATGGCGGCTCGTTCCAGCAGCCGCATCTGTTCTGCCGTTACGATCGGTATAGATCGCATGTTTGGGATTGTACCTATCAAAGAAAGAAAGCTCGGTCGGAGCGGTTGCCCCGACCGAGCCGGAGGACTTAGACGCACAAGGCCTGGGTGCTACCAGTTTCGAAGAACGATGTCGGGGCCCAAGGGCGGGCAGTCCCAATCGTCCGGATAGCTAGCCGAACCGGTCTTTCGAAGGTGCACGCCGTACCAGACCACGAGGTTCTGGTTGACCGTGCTCTCTCGATTGGCGAAGCTATCGATCTTGATTTGCGTGCCGCTCTGTCCGGTGCCGCTGTCGTCGATCTGCTGATCGGTAGTGCCGTTGCCGGCATATCGAAGCACCCAGAGGTCGCCCTTGCCATAGTCGACGGGGCTGGTGCCTGGCCAGTTGGTGTAGCCGTCCTTCTCGTTCGGGATGATCTCGGCCACTTCGCCGCTGGCGGTGTTGCGCACTCGCCAGCGCCGGTCGACGCCTGGCCGCCGAAATCGCTTGCTCTCCATTCGGATCAGATCCCATCGAGCGCGCGGGTCGCGGGTAGGGTTGTCAATCTCCTCGACCACGTGGTCGGCTGTGCCGTTCAGGTCAAAGTCAAGTCGCCAATAGGCGTGGTGGGTTCGACCCGAGCAGACGCACGACTGCATGGTGTAGCCATACTTAAAGCGCGGTCGGATGATGCCGTCGCGATGGAAGCGCCACTCCATGATGTAGCGGTACCAACCAGCGGAGCACTCGCACATCATCACCAGTTCGTTGCCGCTTTCATAAACGCCGACTCCGGTGAAGTTGCCTGCATCGTTCCGCACGTCGCAAATATTGGTCGAGGGGTTGTTCGACCAGCGGTAGCCTGGACCTAAGTCTGTGCCCGTGGCGGTGATACAGTTCTCGTTGTACATCCAGTCTCGGTAGGGTCCGCAGGCGTTGCCGTCGTAGTAGACGTTCAGTACGGGCAGTCCGCCTCGCTTGAGCACGCGCTTGCCCATATAATCGACCGAGAAGATCTCTATCCCGCTTCCGCTGCCTCCCGAGGAGGACGACGGTCGCGTGGTATTGATGCGCCAGACGGGATTGCCGGTGGGCCACTCGATCCAGATGTTGCCAGCCAGGCCTCGGCCGTTCGATCCGCACGCGCTGGACGGCGCGCCGCACGCCATGATGAAGGCATCGCCAAACTCCACCGTATTGTTGACCAGATCGACCCAATAGACCGCATGATCGGGGTTGCCGGACAGGATGCCAGCGTCGTTAAAGTGCACGATGACCGAAACGGTTCGGTTGACGGGAGGCTTGCCGCCGATGGGCATTGCGTCAAATCTACGCTTGACTCCGGGCTCGGCGACGTAGTCGAGAACCGAAGGCATTCCTCTCGATGTCGTCGCGCGGCCTGTGCGGAGCGGCTCGCCAAACTTAGGATGCTGTCGGACGATCTCGACGGCATGGAGGTGCTCCTCCCAGCTCGATTCGGGCTGATGCTCCATGCGCTTGACTTCGACGTTTCGAGCGCGGGGGAAATCCGCCATGACCTCGAGGGGCTCGTTGCGGTCGTAATTGTAAATCTGTAGCCGATAGGCGCCGGGCGTAACCGGCAGTCCATTGCGGTCGAACGTCATTTCGGGGATGATCTGCACCACCCGATAGCGAGCGTTCTCTAAAGACTTCAGTTTGGGATGTCGCACAATGCCTGCGACGAAGTCCTCGATCATTCGGTCGGTTACTTCATAAGCCAGACCTGCCGAGATAGTTGTGCCGCGCACTGGCATCAAGTTTTCGCCAGTGGGGCGCAACGGCAACCGCATCGGGTTCTCGGTTTTCAAACCTTGCAACGCCCTGTACATCCGTTTCATCGGTGTAGTATCCTCCTGCTTTCATTGCGACCGCAACAGGCCGCGTAGTCTAATTATGGCCTATCGGCCGGGTTTGACCGGCAAATGGCGGCTTAAGGCCGCCCAGCCCATAGTATATTATACGGCGCTTTTGCAACGGTTCGGCTTCCGAGACGGCAGGAAATCTTGGCAGGCGCCGAAAATAAGAGTCCTGTTGGAGGATCTATGCGATCGACATTACTGATTTTGAGCCTATGGGCCGCCTTGGGCGCAGGGTCTCAAGAATTGGACGAATACATAAAGGAAAGACAGTCGAAGGGCGTGAAGGGCCTGACGACATCGGCCGCTATCGACGTTCTGGCGGGCAGTTGCACGATCGAAGTCGAAGGCATTGTTCAAGGCACCGTTTCTTGCGACGGCGCAATCTCAGTGCTGCTTAAGACGTCGGACGGGAAGAGCGTAAGCCTTCAATGCGCCCAGTGGCCGGAGTGGGCCGGGGTTGGTCGAACGCCTGTACGGGTCATTGTCCAATTCGATCGCGAGAACGAGATCGTGGCGCCTAGCTATCGGGCCCTGGCAGTGGCCGTCGCAAGCGAGGTCGCATTGTGGGAAGCCAAAGAGGCCGAGAAAAAGAAGACGGTCATTCTAGCAACAAAGAAACCGCCGGTGAAGCCGCCTACGATCAGACAGCAAACCAGCCGTCCGCTGACCAGTCGCGGAAACGTAACCGGCCGAGGAGAGCGGGTCTCTTGGGCAGCGTTCAAAGCAAATCTTGATCGATATTTTCCCGAGTATTACAACGCGGTGCGTCATTTCAACCCTCGATTGACCGACGCGCAGGCCAGGGAGATTGCCAACGCGATCTTGACGTATAGCTGCCACTATGAGGTCGATCCTCGGTTGGTGATGGCGCTGGTATTGGCCGAATCGGGTTTCAACCCCAATGCCACCTCTCGAAAGGGCGCGATGGGACTGGGACAGCTTATGCCCGGAACGGCTAAGGGCTTAGGCGTCTCGAACGCGTATGATCCCAAGCAGAACTTGGCAGGCTCGGTCCGTCTTTTGCGCGGTCATCTGGAAAAGTATTGGAACCAGACAGGACGAAAAGACAGTTGGGATCACGTCGTCCTAACGTTGGCGGCCTACAATGCCGGCTCTGGCGCGGTCCGCAAGCATGGGGGCGTGCCTCCGTACAAAGAGACCCAGGCCTATGTGGACAAGGTGATTCGAATCTACAAGCAGCTTTGCGGACAGCAGTAACTCCGATGAGTGTACTATTGAGCCGAGATCCCAGCTTCTACCTGTCTCGGCTCAAGTCGCTTCACTCAACATTGCGCGCGCATCTTCGTACGATGTCCTCTACGGTCGGCTCATCGACCATGTCGACGCTTGCTCCCAGCCATGAAGGCGATACTCAATATGGCATCGATGCCAGCATTGAAAGTTTGATGCTGGACGAGTGCCGAAAGTGGGCAGAGGAAACGCCGTTCGTGCTGATCGCCGAGGGATTCGAAGGGGACGGATGGCATATTTTGCCCGAGGGCACGGACTTGAATCGCGCCGAGTTCATGCTGATCATCGATCCAGTGGACGGCACTCGGCAGATCATGTACGACAAGCGGAGCGCCTGGATTCTGAGCGGCATCGCGCCGAATTTAGGGCACGAAACGACGATGGAGCACATTGTGATCGCCGTTCAGACCGAGATTCCGACGACGCGCCAAGCCCAGAGCTATCAGAGTTGGGCTGTCAAGAGTCAAGGCGCCCGATCGGACATTCACGACCTTCAGACGGGCGAATCTCGGGCAGTTTCCATCGCCCCGAGCAAGGCTGCCGGCGTCGAGCATGGTTTTGCTTCCTTTGCCAAATTTTTCCCTGCAGGCAAGGATCGGATTGCAGAGTTGGAAACCCGACTGTGGAAGGAGGTCGTCGAGCCGGACCCGCGCGGCAATCCGATGGTGTTCGAAGACCAGTACATGGCTTCTGGCGGTCAGTTGTTCGAGTTAGCTTCTGGCAGAGACCGCTTTGTCGCCGACCTGAGGCCTTGGGCGTTTAGGGACCTCCATAAGGATCGCCGACCTCTCTGCTGTCATCCCTACGATGTTTGCACCGAGCTGATCGCGAGGGAATACGGCGCCATCGTAACCGACCTTGAAGGCAAGCCGTTGGCCTCTCCGCTCGACGTTCGGCACGATGTCGGATGGATCGGCTATGCGAACGAGTCGATTAGACAACAGATCGAACCAACCCTGTTAAGATTGCTGTGGGGTTAGGGCGGGTGTGATAAACTATGGCTAAACGCAGGAGGAGGAGGAGATGAGCGCGACCAACCCAGTTGTTCAACAGTCTCAGCGCGGCCTGATGGTCGTCGTGTCCGGCCCGGCGGGCGTGGGCAAAGACACGTTGCTCGAACGGCTTCAGTCGGCTTGGCCGCGTCTAAAGCGAGTCGTAACCTATACGACCCGTCCGCCTGCCGAGGGCGAGCGGCATGGCGTGGACTATCTCTTTGTCAAAGAGGAGGAGTTCAAGCAACTCGTGCAAGAGAGCGCCTTTTTGGAACATGCTGTGGTCCATGGCAATCACTACGGCACGCCGCGGCGAGAAGCCGAGGCCTTTCGAGAGGCGGGCGACGACGCCGCGCTCAAGATCGACGTTCAAGGCGGCCTGCAGATAAAGGAAAAGAACCCCGACGCTGTCTTGATGTTCATTCAGCCGCCGGACATGGGGGAATTGGAAGCCCGAATGCGAAAGCGAGGCCGCGATAGCGAAGAGACCATACAACTGCGGCTGAAAAACGCTTGGGACGAGATGGCCAAAATCCCGTTCTACGACTATCTAGTAACGAACGACGACATCCAGCGCGCGGTCGATGCCATGCGCAGCATTTTGGTGGCCGAAAAGTCGCGGATTAGTCGCATGAAGCTCTAGGATCATGTTCGCAGGCAAGAAAGTCTGCCTGGGCGTTACGGGCAGCATCGCCGCCTACAAAAGCGCAGACTTAGCGCGGGAGCTGATGCGTCAAGGGGCAGAAGTTACGGTCGTCCTGACCAAGTCCGCTGCCAAACTGATCGCTCCCGCCACATTTGAAGCGCTGACCGGACGCCCTGTAACGGTCGATGCGTTCGATGAGCCTTTTGCTGGCAAGATCGCGCACATCGAGCTGGCGCAAGGGTCGGATTTGATCGTCGTGGCGCCTTGTACGGCAGATTTTTTGGCTAAGATGGCTCATGGCTTGGCGGACGACATGCTCAGCACCGTACTCTTGGCAACAGACGCGCCGGTGTCGGTCGCGCCTGCAATGAACCCGAAGATGCTCGACCACCCAGCGACCCAGGCCAATATTGCGACCCTCAAATCGCGCGGCGTTCAGTTCGTCGAGCCGGCCTACGGCCTGATGGCATGCGGCGACGAGGGTTACGGCAAAATGGCCGACGTGGCGGACATCATCGCGATAGCGCGAGCGATCTTGACTGGCAAGAGAGATTTTGAAGGCGAGCAGGTTCTGGTTACCGCGGGGCCGACGCACGAGCCGATAGACCCTGTGCGGCATATCGCCAACCGAAGCAGCGGGAAGATGGGCGTTGCCTTAGCCGAGGCGGCCAGAGATCGCGGCGCAACCGTTGTGCTTGTGCTGGGCCCGTCGCCTTTGAAAGACCCTATCGGCGCAGAGACGATCCGCGTAACAACAGCCAAAGAGATGTTGCGAGCGGTCGAATCGAAGTGGGACTCATGCTCCCTTTTCATCAGCGCTGCAGCGGTCGCCGACTATCGACCGGTCGAGTCGCTGCCCGACAAACGCAAGAAAGAAGAGGGCAGTTGGACCCTGAAGTTAGAGCCGAATCCGGACATTTTGCAGCACATGGCCAAGAAGAAAGGCGATCGCATTTTCGTCGGGTTTGCCGCCGAGACTAAATCGGTCAAGAAGAATGCAAAGGAAAAGCTGACCAAGAAGAGTCTTGATCTGATCGTCGCCAACGATGTGAGTCAAAAGGGAATCGGGTTCGACTCGGACGATAATCAGGTTATCCTATTGAGCAGGGACGGTCAGGAGAAGGCCTCGCCCAAGATGTCCAAGCGGGCGATTGCCGACTTCATTCTAGACGCCGTCTCGGGGATGTTGAAATGAAACGCCTCATCTCGCTCGCGCTGGTTTTCATGGTCGTGCCTCTTTTTGCTCAAAGGGCCAGCGGATGGAACGGTTGGCTCGACCCGGGCGTTTACTTCGAGGTGCTTTCGGGCAGCGGATACAACTCGTTTCAATGGGCCCAGCTGAGAGCCGATCAGGACGTCCCGCCCAGAACCGTTCGCTATGGCCATTTGCAAACGGTGCTACTGACGGAAGGCGGCGATGCGTTCGGTCGAATGGTTCTCTTTTGGAGCGGCTATCAACAGAACGGGGGCGATCGGTCGCAATATTGGCTGCACAATGTCTTGAACGCATCGCCGATCCTGCAGGGCGGACGAGCAGGCGCATTGTACGACATGCCTCGACTCATGCAGGTTCGGATTTGGAACGAGCAGCTTTTCTCTTGGCAACCGCGCTACTCGGCCGCAAGCCTCTATGTGTCCAATGCGCCGAGCGTCCAACTGGTGGCCGCGCCCGAGCCGCGCTGGACAGACGTTTCTTGGCTCGATATCAATCCTCACAAACCAGGCATTCAGATCGATCCGAAGTATCTGCCTGATCTGAACTTGGAATGGTCAACGGGCAGCGCTACTGCAAGAAGAACCATGACATCGGTCAAGAAGCTAGTCGGTCGAAACCAGTATGCGGATGCCAACTTTCCATCGCCGTTCAGGGACGACTTTGGACTGAGGGCGAACGTATCAGTACGTGTAGGCGATCAGCGATTTCCCTGGTGGCAAGCCTCGCCTTCTTTGCCTTTCTTGCCAGGCGGCCTGATCGAACAGCGCACAATCGTGTCCGAATATGGTTCGACCGCAATCGGGCTGCGTTCGCTTCCTTTAGGAACGACCATCGCGCTCGCATTCGAGGTTGAAGCGCGGCGCGGCGCATATGACGAACTGGGGCAAGCAATAGAGCCGAACATCGTTCGCGAGCCGATGGACGATCTTCGAGATGCCGCTTCGCTCAATTTCGACATCCGGGCGCTGACCTATCGCTATTCGGGCGCCTTGAGCGGCGGTGGCGACGTAAGGGACGAAGAAGCCGATCCGATCTGCGTTTCAAAGGAAGCGGGCTCGCTGGACATAAGGCTCAACCTCATCGATCTGGGCTTGCCTTACGATGTGCCGGTCGTCTTTTCTGGCTCGCGCATAGATGCTGAGACGATCGAATGGACGCTCAACGCTCAGCCCAACCTCTGTGTGAACTTAGGCGCATTTGACGCCTTAATCAAGCGAATCGCGGGCAAACTGAGAGGACGGATCGTAGCCGAGCCGCTTTTCTTCGATCCCCTTTGCAACGCCTTCTTCAACCTTCAGATCACGCCGATAGGCGGGGACGCCCACAATTGGCTGGACGCAGAGGTGTACGCGCTCTGTTTTGAGTCGTCCATTACCCGCGTCAACGTAACGGCACGATCGATCGACTATCGAGCTTTGAGCGGAAGTCCGGCAGCGTTCGCCGATCCCCGAGTCTTGTCAAGAGTTGCTCTGGCACAAGCCATCGAGCTCGCGCCGTTCGGAGACATCAATCAGGACGGTTGCGTGGACGACCAAGACTTAGCCGAATTGCTGGCTGACTTCGGAATGTCTGGCGCTCATCGTTCGGACATCAGCGGCAATGGATTCGTGGACGATTACGACCTAGCGATCCTATTGGAGAACTTCGGGCGCGGCTGTTGACGGTATAATGGCGCGCGAGGAGGCCCGTTATGAACAGGACGTTCGTGCTATTGCTCGTCTCGTTGCTGACGCTTGTTGCATCGATCGGCATCTCCCAGACCAAGAAGCCCGCCCCTAAGCCCGCCCAGAGCCAAACCCAACTTCAGAAACAGCTGAAAGAGGCCGAAGCCAAGAAAAATCAAATTAGAAGCGCTCTTCGAAAGACTCGCGCAGAAGCCACCAAGGTCAAAAAGGACATTCGCGAGTTAGACCACCGCCTTATTGTTACGGGCGACCGATTGGACAAGACCCAAAATCAGTTGGGCAACGCTCGTGCCGAACAGGCCGAACTCAAATCCAGGCTCTCGACGTTGGAAAAGCAATTGGCCGAGCGCGAGCGATTGTTGGCCAGTCGAATTCGATCTTCCTACACCAGCGGCCAAGTCAGTTACGTGTCGGTGCTCAGCGGCGCTCGCTCGATGAACGACTTGAGCAGCCGAGGCTATGTCGTCCAGCGGATATTGGAGACCGACCGGAAGTTGATGAACGACGTGCGCTATATGCGCAACGCCGTCGAGGCGGCCAAGAAAAGAAAGGACGCACTGGTCGGACGCATTGCCGCCTTAGAGAAGAACTTGAAGGTCGAATCGGCGCAGTACCAATCGGCCAAGACCGAAAAGGGCGTCGCGCTCAAAGTACTGCGATCGCAAGAAAGCACCTATCTTCAGCAGCTGCGAGAGATCGAACAGGAATCGAACGCCATTGCCAGCGCGCTGCGAGCCATGCAGCGTTCGAGTGCCGGCGCCGCACGGGCCGCGACGCCATGGACGGGGCGATTCGTGAAGCCCGTTGCGGGACGCACGACCTCTCCCTACGGTAATCGATTGCACCCTATTGCCAAAGTTACGAAGCTTCACACGGGTGTCGATTTTGGGGCCTCGCACGGCACAAAGATCGTGGCCGCAGACGACGGCGTGGTGATCGAAGCGAGCTATCGGCGAGGTTACGGCAATACCGTGATCATCGATCATGGCGGCGGGATTGCGACGCTTTACGCGCACTGCTCGTCGCTTCTGGTATCCGCCGGACAGAACGTCAGTCAGGGACAGACGATCGCCCGAGTAGGCTCGACGGGGTATTCGACAGGCCCGCATCTGCACTTCGAGGTCAGAGTCAACGGCGAACCGGTCAATCCATCTCGATACGGCATACGGTAAGAGATCCGTCGCAAGGGCGCGTTGCCCTTGCGACGGATTGGCAAGCGGTCAAGCGGCCTGAGCCATGTCGATCGCTTGTACTTCGACAATGCGGTCTAGTCGCACCTCCCGCACGTCCGTGAGCATGCAGAGGCCGTACATCGGAACGTACGAAACGTCCACTATATGCATGGTCTCTCTGAGCACATCTCCGTGGCGGTCTTTGTAAGCCACCTCGCAGGTGTAACCCACGTACTGTTGGGCATCCCTGAATTGCATTGGATGCTTCCTCCCCTGTTTGTAATTGAACGAGACCGCAGTCCCGTTTTCCCCAATCTCCTTATTCCGCCGAAGGCGCCTGGGGACTGCCAGGAGAGGCGCTGGTTTTGTACGGAGCGTAGAATCGGAGGCATATCCAAGCCATCGCGGCGCCGAGCGCCGCTCCCGCGATAACGTCCGACGGATAGTGCACTCCGCGATAGATGCGCGAGAGCGCAATGAGCGCGGCCAACACCCATGCCGCCCATCCAAAAGAGCGATATCGGGTGCCTCTTGTGATGGACCAGACATACATGGCCATGGCAAAGCTAGTGGTCGCATGACCGGACGGAAAGGAGTTGTAGAAGATGCGTTCGTCCGGCGCGACGATGGCTTCGGGGAGGTTGGAAGGCCGCTCTCTCGGTATCAGACGCTTGACGATTTGCGCCCCGGCGCCGCTGGCAACGACTACCAGCAAGGCCGGCAGAAAATAGAGCCTTAGATAGGGCTGAGATTTGGCTATTTGGGCGATGCTCGCAAACGCCAGCGCTCCAGCGCCTTGCACCCAGCCAAGCCCGAGGGTTGTAACAACCACCATGACTGCATCCATCCAGGGCGCGTTCCATCCGTGATTGATCTGAAAGAAGAGAGACTTGTCCAGTTCGTACATCAGCGGCGGCGACCCTGTGTTTGGTCCAGAATCTCGGAGGTCCGCCCATCCGCATAGATAACGAGATTGCCGCCCCGATGCCTGGAAGGCTTAGGGAGCGACTCCACTTTGTCATGCGCATTGCGCCTTGCAAGGCTGGATTCGAAGAATAGAACAGTACGCTTTCGATTCTCGATCTCCGATAGCTTCTGTCCGCTCAAATCGCTGTTCATTGCATACCCATAGCTGGACGCCCGCAATCGAGGGCATTCGAACGCGGTCTTGTCAGCGCCCTTGTCTATCAGCGCATCGGACCAAGAATCGGCCAGCGGAAGGCGGCCGTCGTTCTCCTGTGCGTACAGTTGCGCCGCGCTGTAGAGCGCTCGAAGATTTATGACGCACTGCATCGAGTCGGGCGGCGCTTTTTCTTGCGCGCGGGAGAGAATCTGTGCTGAAAGAAAAGCCAAGAGCATCCACGATCCAACCATGCCCGCCAGAGCGCCTAATACGACGATGCACGCCACGGTGCGGTTGGGTCGTTTTGGCTGTTCCATCAAAAGAGACGCTCTACCTGTCGATGGCTGTGCTCGTCCAACGCTTCATAGTCTGGAATCTCGTAGCGATTGCCATCCATCGCCCAGATGAGATAGCGATTGGAAGTCAGCTCGTGAACGTTGTCTCGCCAGTTGCGGCAGAAGAAGAGTCGATTGCCCCGATCGGTCTCCACATCCCACTTAAGCAGCCCGAACTCTTCACGAAGCAAGTTGATGCGGCTAATCTTGGGGATAAAGTAGCGGCGGTCTAATTCGGCTTCCAAAGTCGCTAGCGATTCATGATCCATGCCTCTCAGGTCGCGAAACATGCCGATCTCTTCGCCATCGGGCAAGAGCGCCGAGATGTATCGGTATGGGTCGGAGAATGGCTGTGCCCGGGCAAACTCGGCACGCATGTAGCATCGATCCGACAACATCAGACGCGCATCCAAGCCGTTTGGCGCGCGCCGTATCTTCACCTTGTCGGCCTCCAACCACTCGATCTCCGCTCTGCCGCTCATCTCCGCTTATTCTACCGCCGCATAGGAAACCGGAGAATGCCTAGCGAATCTCTACGACCAATGCCATGAATTTAAGCGCACATGAGAAGGCGCGACTGGGCTTGGGCGGCCTTGCGATCGCTTGCATCGTTGCAGTGGGCGCCTATGAATTTGGCAAGAGCGGGGCTCCGCCAGCTGCTTCGAACCAATCGGTGAGCGAGTATATCCCGCTCAATGCTCCTGAGCGCACAGAAGAAGATCCTCCCAATGAAGCGATAGCGACCAAGCGCATCACTGTCCATGTTGCGGGCGGGGTCAAAAAACCGGGATTGATCGAGCTTTCGAGCGACGCCCGCGTTTCGGACGCCATCGCGGCGGCGGGCGGCGTTGCAGAGGGTTCGGACGCAAACGGTTTGAATCTCTCCAGACGCTTGGAAGACGGCGAAAAACTGGTGGTACCCACCATCGCCGAAGCCAAGAAGGTTCTGATCGAAGAAGGCAAGCAAGCCGTAGAAGCCTCGAAGCCTGAAGCAAAGGCGTCCGGCCCCAAGATCGTCAACATCAACACGGCCACGGCCGCTCAGCTAGAGGCTCTTCCCGGCATCGGCCCGGTCATTGCAGAGAGGATAATTCAGTTAAGAAAGGAGCGAGGCCGGTTCGAATCGGTGGACGAACTGCTCGATGTGAGCGGCATCGGCCCCAAGAAAATGGAGAAAATCCGGCCCGTCGCTCGACTTTGAGAGCTTTGGCACAAAACGTGCTAATAGAGAGCGCGAGGGTAAAGACCATCACTTTCTTCTGATTTTTTTGGCTTGAAGGATAAGATAAAAGGAGATGCGCGGTTGAGGTCGGGAGCGAAAGTTCTCGGCCTTTGCTGCGCGTTTTTTTACATCAAGCAGGAATCTGCTTCCTCCGCGTCGTATCGCTTAGTTATCTATGAGCAAAGACCCGTAATGTTGCGGAGTTCCTTGCAATCGTACGGGGAATCGCGCTATAATGGAGATGTCGATGGAAGGCGGACGCAGCTTGGCCGGCGAACGCCGGTGGAACAGCGCCCAATTGGAAAGTGCGTTGACGGAGCTGAAAAGCGTTACGGCCGCGCGCGCCGTGTTGGGCGAGGATGGGAGCGTCAAAGAGATCCATCTGGTCGTTGAGGCGGATCGCAATCCGAAACAGGTGGTCAGGGACGTGGAAACGACCCTGCAAGCCCAGTTTCGATTGGTTGTGGACCACCGCAAGATCAGCGTGGCTCAAAAAGACCTGGCCGAGAAGCCAGTAGACTTTCCAAGGCTGAGATGGGTTGACGTCGAAATTGCCCAAGTCAGCACGCGCGCCAAAGTAACCGTGATGGTGGAGCGAGCAGGAAAAGTGTACACCGGCACGGAACTGGGCGTGAAGTCGACGTCAAACGTTTATCGATTGGTCGCGACGGCCTGTCTTCGGGCAGTCGAAGCGGCGCATGGATTGCACGAGCGATTCGCGCTGGACGACTTGAACGCATCGGTCATGCTGGCCGGGCGGCCCGTAGTGGTCGCCATGATCAGCGTGGTGGGCGATCAAGGCGAAGACGTGCTGATCGGCTCGGCCATAGTCAGGCAGGATCCGCAGCGCGCGGTGATCGCCGCCACGCTGGACGCGCTGAACAGACGGGTGCTCAACCTGCCCGCAGATTTGGCGCCCATCTTGGGCAACGACTTGATCGCGGTCGAAACAAGCGCCGGTCAACCGGCAAGCGTCGACGGCAATCCATACTGAGCGGAATGGATCCCCAAGAAGGGACAAGGAGCGACAATAGGGACGACGGTCAACGAACGCTGAGCGAAGCGAACCCCTTGAGCGGAGAGATGCTATCTCATTCAATGGAGGGGTCAAGCTATGAAGCGATGGTTCACCGTCATGGCGGCCATGGTAACGCTCGTCTCGATGGCAGGGGCGAAACTCGTTCTCTATCCGCCGCCGGACAAAGCGCCGCCGAGCCAAGACTCTCGGCAATAGAAGGTCGTTGAGACGTTAGGCGACTAAATCGTATAGGCGCGTTCGGGCCGTCGTCCCTGAGTCGCACGGATCTGGCCAATCCGGATGAAGAAAGTCCGAATCAACGTCGACGAAACGTTCTTTTGGCTGGTGTCGGTTGCCGGCCTCCTCATTCTGTATCGCGTCTCGACTTCTCTGCCCGACTCCTCGGCATACTGGGCTATAGCCGGTTTCGCCCTTTTTGCCTTTGTCGCTGAGTTCTTTCTCATCCGGCTGCCCGTCGGTCGAGCCTATGCGTCCTCGTTATGGATCAGCGTCAGCACGCCCCTGGTCTGTACGGCCGCGGCGCTCTATGGGATGGCGGCGGGGATCTACGTCGATGCCTTTACAACGGTCATCGCAGGTTTGCTGAACACCTGGCTCAAGCAGACCAAGCCCCGCTGGGTGCTGTTCAACGTCGGTCAAAGCGTGCTAAGCGCCAGCGCCTGCGGATTGGCGTTTTCTGCGATACAGCCACAACGGTTTTCGTTCGATTTGATCTCCGTCGCGGCGCTGATCGCCGCGCTTGCCAGCTATGTCGCGGTCAACGTTAGCCTCGTTAGCATCATGATGTCGCTGATGCATCGGTTGCCGCTGAGATGGCTGCGCGAAAAGATTGGGCCATCAATCTTGACGCAAGCTGTCGCGATGCTGCCGCTTGCGTTGCTTGTGGCCGCTGCGACACTGTTCTATGGCGCGTTTGGGCTGTTCGCCATCTTGGCGCCGTACTTTGCAGTTCGACACGCGCTATTGGCTTTCGATCGGCAGTTTGCCGTTCATCGGCAGACCATTCGAAGCCTTGGCTTAATCATCCAACGAGCCCACCCCTATACCAGCGGCCATCTTCAGCGAGCAGCTGAACTGGGCCGCGCCACTGCCGAGCGACTGGGGATGCCGCCGCATCGGTCGGAACTGGTCTACGATGCGGCTCTCTTGCACGACTTGGGCAAAATCGTACTGGATGAGAGAGTCCTGAACAAACCCGGCAAACTGACCGAGGAGGAATTTCGTCAAGTGCAGAAACATCCCTCCTTGGGCGCCGAGATCTTGCGCGAAGCGCCCTTCCTCGATACGATCGTGCCTTGGGTGCTCTATCATCACGAGCGGCCGGACGGAAGGGGCTATCCTGCTGGTTTGAAAGGGGACGAGATTCCGATAGAGGCAAGCATCATCAGCGTGGTCGATGCCTTTGACGCGATGGTAGGCGGCGAAACTCCCGACGAACGACGCACCTACCGTCAGCCCCGTTCTATGGACGATGCCTTGGCCGAACTGCGCCGATGCTCGGGCGCCCAATTCAACGAGGACGTCGTCGATGTCTTTGAAAAGGTGGTGAGAGAGTCTTCAACAGCCTCTGGATAGTCGGCGGAGCGGCCTTCTTGAGCGTTGCGGCGCTGTTCTATTACGCCTACGCCTACCTGCCGCGCCAGATGTACAAATGGCAGCGGCGCAGCCTCCAGGCGTTTGCCAGAGCCATGGAGCTTCGTTCCGGCGGACGATTTGGCGATTCGAAAAAGATCGCTCGCATGGCTGTAGAAGTGGCCGAAGCGCTCCGGCTGTCGCCCAAGCGAAGGCGACAGCTGGAACTGGCCGTTTACCTGCGCGACATCGGCATGGCCGCTGTGCCGTACTTTATACTAAACGCCGAGCGACCGCTCTCGACTATGGAGCAACTCACTTTGGACCGCCATGTGGAGATCGGCGCATCGATGGTCGAGCAGATTCCGAACCTCCAGAGCCTGAAGAGGCTGGTGTTGCTGCATCACGCGCGATACGACCGACATCCCAAGATCATGCTCGAAGCGCATATCCTTTCGGCCCTCAGTAGCTTCTTCGAGATCGCCTGGTCGCACGGACTGGATCGGGCCGTGTTGGCGCTCAAACAGGGCGCAGGGACCCTCTACCATCCGCGCGTGGCGGCCGCAATCATCGACCATCTTCCGACGGCAGGCGGCGCTGCGATCGATGCGACTGGAAACGTTCAAGCCTCTTAAGGCTCGATCTCGTACATGGCATAGTGCCCATCGTTGCGACGATAAATAACGCAAGTGTCCCCAGACTCTTCTTGACTGAACACCAGAAAACCCTGTGCGGAAAGCTCCATCTGTAAGATCGCTTCGTCGATCGTCATTGGCTTCAGATTCAATCGTCGCACCTCGACCAATTCTGCCGAGCCGTCTGCCATCTCCGTCTCTTCAACATGAACGGCCGAGAGAAGTTCCTCTCGCGTCTTTCGAGGCGCATTCTTGCGCATCCGATCCTTGTGGCGATTGAGCTGATGCTCCATTCGATCAAAGAGCTCATCGACCGCGCGCTTCTGCTCCGCGTGGGTTTGGCTGACGTGCAAGACGCGACCGTCCGCGTCCAAATTGACCGAAACCGTATGCTTGCCGCGAAGCTCCTCGTGAGTAACGCTGACCGAGAGAATGCGCGTAAAGAACTTGGTCAGCTTCTGGAGCCGCTTTTCGACGTGTCTCTTGAGACTTTCGGGAAACGAGGCGTGAGGGCTCCTATAGAGCGCCTCTACCATATTAGGTTCCGGCTTGGGCTTATTCTTCTTTGGGGCTTTGTTCTTCGATTTGTCCATTCTTTAACCTCCACAATCATCCAGCGGCGCCGCAATCAGGGCTGCTGCAAAACAAGCGATTCCCTCTTCTCTGCCAAGCGAGCCGACTCCTTCATGGGTGGTGGCTTTTAGGCCGATTTTTCGGTGCGATACGCCCATCGCACTGGCAAGATTGGCCTTCATTTGTTCGGCGAAGGGCGCCATCTTGGGCGCCTGCGCGACGATAGTGGCATCGATGTTCAGGATACGGCATCCGCTCTCGGTCAGTTCCTTTGCGACGCTTGCCAATAAGCTCAGACTATTGGCGTCTTTCCACGTTGGGTCGGTGTTCGGAAACCGGCAACCAATGTCGGGCAGCCCTGCCGCGCCCAACAGCGCGTCCATAATCGCATGAGTCAGCGCGTCCGCGTCGGAATGGCCGGCAAGGCCCTTGTGCCAAGGAATCTCAACGCCGCCCAAGATAAGCCTTCGGCCCTCGGCGAACGCATGAATGTCGTACCCGTGGCCAACTCGCACTTCTGTAGGAACCAGCCGGTTCAACAGTTTCATATCCTCCGTTCTCGTAATTTTTACGTTGGTCGGTTCCCCCGGTACAAAGCGCAACGGATGGCCCGCGCGGCGCACTAACTCCGCATCGTCCGTGGCCTCTTCGCCCGTTGCATAAGCCTCGGCAAGCCATTCTCGTCTAAAAACCTGCGGCGTCTGGACGGCCCTTAATCCGGAGCGATCGACCGGTTCGCCAAGTTCGTTCTTGAGCGAATCGACCACAGGCAGTGCAGGGATCGCGCTGCCATGTTCGCTGGCCGCCTCAAACAATTTTGTTAAGAGCGACTGCGATACCAGCGGCCTGGCCGCATCGTGCACCGCGATCAATGCCGCATCTCGGGGCGCGACGGCCAGTCCGAGTCGAGCCGATTCGGCCCTTGTCCTCCCGCCTTCGACGACCGTTGCGCGGTTGCCGATCTCTTTTCTATAATCAGCGATCCGATCGGGCGGGCAAACCACCGCAACGCCGGACACCATCGGATGTTTGGCGAACTGCTCGAAACTGAACTGCCAGACCTTGCGGCCGAGCAACGATTGCCAAAGCTTATCGCCGCTACCGAAGCGGGCGCCGCTTCCGGCCGCCAGTATAAGCGCGAAAACTTCCCTGGTTGATATCATCCGCCTCCGGTTCGCCTTCCATCGGTTTGGCAAACACCATCTTGCCTTGCGAGGATTGCAGCACGCTGGTTACGGCCACTCGAATCGTCTCCGAGATGTGCGGCTTGCCGCCTTCCACCACGACCATGGTGCCATCTTCCAAATAGGCGATGCCCTGGCCTTCCTCCTTGCCCTCTCGGATGATGGCCAGCACCAACTCCTCGCCCGGCAACACATGGATCCGAACGGCCTCCGCCAGCTCGTTGATGTTCATCACGCGCACTTCTTGCAGCTCGGCCACTCGATTGAGGTTGAAGTCGTTGGTAACGATGTCGGCGTGCATCGCTTTGGCCAAGCGAACCAACCGAGCGTCCACCGCGTCGCCCATGTGCGGCGCCAGCCGGTCTTGATTCTTGATCTCCAGCGTAAAGTCCTGCTGCAGCCGCTTCAGCACGTCCAATCCGCGCCGCCCTCTTGCCCGCTTGAGCGGATCGGTCGAGTCGGCTATGTGCTGCAGCTCGTCCAACACAAATCCCGGCACATATATCCGCCCCTCCAAGAAACCCGTGCGCATGATGTCGTAGATGCGTCCGTCGATAATGACGTTGGTGTCCAAGACTTTGGTGCCGCGAGACTTGCGCGACATCTGCGCTGTGATGGGCAGGTAGTCTTTCATGCTCATTAGGCTGACGCAACTGATGTAGACGATGACCACCAGCGCCACCAAGGTCAGCGCCCAGCCCAATTTAGGATTGAACGCCACAAAGAGCGGATTGAGCAAGAAGGTGATCAGCGCGCCAGCGATGACGCCCAATCCGATCGCCAACTTCTCGTCCGGCTCCGTTTCTTCCAGCCGATGCGCCAAGGCCGAGAGCGCCAAGTAGAGCAGATGGCCCAAGAAGATGCCCAACACCATGCCCGCCGCAGCCATTCGCCACTTAGTGCCCGGGTCTACGCTAACCTTTTCGCCTGGCGCAGAAAGCGCCCCAAATAGGGTCTCAGAAACGCCAAATCCCAAGAAAGCGCCCAACATCGCCCCTAGGACGATGAACATCAGTTGCATGAATCGATGGATGGACATAGCTCGGCCTCCACTCATTATACGTCTTAGACGCGCATCGGCGCCTTCCTTTGCGCCGTTTAGGTATACTTCGCCGACTATCACCACTCATTTTCGGGAGGGTCTTCCTTTGATCAACATCGGCATCATCGGCAGTGGGGGAATCGCGCAGGCGCAGCACATGCCAGCCTATGCGAGGCTGACGGACAAAGCGCAAATCGTAGCCGTGGCGGACGCTAACGAAGAAACTGCGAGATCCGCGGCAGAAAAGTTCGGAGCCCAGCGCTGGTTCACCGATTACAGGGAACTCCTGGCGATGAGCGAGATCGATGCGGTCAGCGTCTGCACCCCCAACTTTATGCACATGGAGCCGACCATCGCCGCTCTCGAATCGGGCAAGCACGTGCTGTGCGAGAAGCCGCTGGCCCGCAACGCCGACGAGGCCCGAAAGATGGTCGAGGCCTCTAGAAGAAGCGGCAAAATCCTCCAAGTAGCGCTGCAGTGGCGATTCACCGGCGTGGCGCAGTTCCTGCATCGATATATCGGCGAGGGCAATCTGGGCGACGTCTACTTTGCCCGAGCGCGAGCGTTACGACGAAGGGGCATCCCCGGCTGGGGCGTCTTTATCGACAAAGAGAAGCAGGGCGGAGGGCCGCTGATCGATATTGGTGTGCATATCTTGGATGCCACGCTCTGGCTGATGGGCTATCCCAAGCCGGTCAGCGTCTACGGCTCGGCCTACGCCAAATTTGGCCATCGCCACGATGTGGTCGGGCTGATGGGCCAATGGGACGTAGAAAAGTTCTCGGTAGAAGATTACGCCGTCGGCCTGATCAAGTTCGACAACGGCGCGACGGTCTCGCTGGAATCAAGCTTCTGCGCCAACATCGCTCAGGACGAGTTCAACACCCTCCTATTGGGCGATAAAGGCGGCGCCTATGCCGATCCCTTCAACAATCCGCCATGCCAGATTTTTACCGAGCAGAACAAGACGCTGTTCGACATGACGCCGCGACACCTGCCGGAAATTAACGCCTACCATGCGGAGGTGGAGGCGTTTGTGGATGCGATCCAAAATGGGAAGCCATCGCCCGTGCCGGGCGAACAAGGCTTGGCGCTCAACCTAATCTTGGACGGCATCTATCGGTCGGCCGAAACCGGAAAAGAGGTCGAGATCGCGCTGTAAGGCCCTTGGGTTGGCACAACGATGGCGGCCCCCAATCTGAAGCCGGATCCGAGCGAGAGAACGTCTAAATCGCCAACGCTCAGCCCCATGATGACGCTGGTCATTATGGCTGGACTGGCCGAATTAGGCTACGCGACGCTCAACATCTCGCAGGTGCCGGTCTATCTTCGCGATCAACTCAACTATTCCGAAAGCGAAGTAACGGCGATCGGGGCGATCTTTCTGCTGGCCGAGGGAATCCTCCGTGCGCCCATGGGACTGCTCAGCGATCGCTTCGGTCGCAAGCGGCTGATGATGCTAGCGCCCATGCTCACCCTTGTAACCAGCCTCCTGAGCCTGGTGATCCATGACAAATACGGCTTTATGCTGTTGCGCGCGCTGGACGGACTGGGCGCCGCAATGCTCTGGCCGACCGCCTTTGCCGCCGTGGCCGACTCGGTAGACAAGAAAAACAGAGCGCAGGCCATGAGCTTTCTCAATCTGACCTATATGGTGGGGGTGGCGTCCGGTCCGTTTGTGGGCGGCGCGGCCAACGACTTCTTTAACGATCAGCAAGCCGCCTACTATGTCATCAGCGCGCTCTTCTTAACGACGACCTTGGTGGTCTATCGCTGGTTTCCAGCCGATAGGCCCGAGCAGCACGCGCACGACGAGGACGACCCGGGCAGCCTGAGCAAGATCTGGTCGGCCATAAAGTTGGCCCCAGGCTTCATGCTCCTATCGCTGACGGTCTTTTTGGGCATCGGACTGGTCATGCTGTTGATCAAGCTCTTTGCGATGGACGAGTACGGTTTCTCCGAGTCGAAATTTGGGGCGTTGCTGTTGGTTCCGGCTGTCATGATGGGCTTGGCGAGCGTGCCCCTGGGACGATTGGCGGACAAAATGGGACGACCGACCGCAATCCACATGGGCTTGCTGGCATCGGGGCTTTGCCTTTGGATCATCGCTTCGCAACATCACTTGGCTGTGATGGCTATAGCGGGCGGGATCACAGCGATTGGGTTCTTACTGGCGTTCCCGGCCTGGATGGCGGAGGTGAGCGAAGTCGACCCGTCTCGCCGAGGGGCTATATTGGGCGCCGTTACGATGGCGCAAGGCATCGGTAGCGGCATCGGCGCAATGGTCAGCGGCTACCTCTATCAGCACGTTTCGATCGACTTTTTCGGGGTGGCGGAGTTCGCCTCTCGCCGCACGCCGTTCTTTGGATGCGCCCTAATGATCACCTTAAGCGCTCTGATCAGCTTCTGGGTCGTCAAACGCCGCCCGCACCATGAGTGAGGGGTTTCGTCGGTCAACAAAAGTGCGCTTCGCCCTTCTTCTTGGGCGCTTTGGTTCAATGTCCTAAATCACCGTACAAATCGCCAATCGGGAGGGCAAGCGTCCGCGCGAGCCGAACACAGTCATAATTGCAATGCGTCTCGATGGCCGAGCCGCCCGCAGGGTCGATCCGCTCCCAAACCCGTCGCCCGAACGCATCGTAAGCGGCCTCGTACTCGCCCACGCACGGCGAGCCCGCATAGACCAGATTGCCGCCGTCGTCGTACTCGAAAGCCGTGGTCGAACTGCCGATCGTCTCGTAATGCAGCGAGCCGTCCGGGTTGTAGTCCCATTCGTAGCTGCGCGAGGTCGATCCTGCCGTGTCCGCCGCCTCGGCCAAAGCGCCGTCCGCATAATAGGCATAGCCGAACGACGCGAAAGGAGAGCCGGTATTGATCTTGTAGCTGAGCGACCCCAGCGACCCCGCCAACTGAGAATCGGCATACGAGGCGGTTCCATACAGCGTCGCGCCGGTTCCGATGATCGCGTCGATGGATGAGGGACGCCTAGGTATCACGATTGCTCATATCGACTTCGTGTGAAACCACGAGGTCGCTCAGGATGTTCATTCCGAGCCTCAACCCGTGCTTCGCTAGCGCTTCACGGCAACGATCCGAAATCACAATCTGGCCGCGAGAGCCAAACTGAGCAAAATCTACTTCTGCTTCGACGGAGTTAAGATCTATTTCTAGGGCCCTCTCCCCCTTAAGCCAAACTTCTCCGCATTCCGGGCATTCCCACCAACAACCTTCTGCCGAATCGGGCGAAGGCCGACACTGCCCAATAATCACCAGTTCATGCCAGTCCGCAACGCTTGCCGCCGACTCACATTCATACACTAATACCCCACTCAGTTTTTCTTCAATTATTACACTTAATGCTCGTTGAGATACAATGATATATCCAAGCAATGGACTTCCTATTACATCATACTCTCGAAATATTCTAGACTTATTCAAGCGCAACGGGCCGATCCCGCGACTAGGCAGGATCGGGTGTTCCGGCGGGAGATTAAGGGCATCTCTGATCAATCCCGCAATCTCAGCGAATTCACGAGGCGTCAATGTCCCAAACCGCTCGACATGGCTCCAAACGTATCGGTCGGCCTCATCGCCAATCTCAAATGCGACTATCTTCAATAGGAACTGAAAAATGTCCGAGATGACCTCAAATGGCCTTAATAGTGACTGTATAGCCTTAGAAGGCCGAGCCGGGACGCGTTGACAATTGTATCGGGGGGAAAGCGCACAAGTTGGACAGTACCTGCGAGGCGTGCACAATATGCTATGATCATGTGAAAGAGGGTCGGGCAATCCGCTTAAGTGGTCGAGTAAATGCACCATGGTCTTTAGCTATCTCCGTCAAACATCGGACATGTCAATCTCACCTTCTCAAGAACTCTTCATACTTGACATCCGTTAGACCAACCTTTTGTAAAAGTTTGCGCAAAAATTTCGCCGCATCATCTGGCGTTCTTCCGGGCACCTTAAAGAACTCTTCCCATTGATTATTCCACCATCCTCCCCCGATTCTCGCCACTATGCAACCATTTATGGAAGAAATCGGGAACTCGCAACAAGTACTTATCAATATGTATTCCAATACCCTTGAATTGTTCGCGCAACATCTGAGGAAAAACATGATGTAGTCGAGTCGTGGCAAGATTTTCCATCGCGCTAGTCCAAGCGTTGGTGGCCCGAATTGACGCATGTTGCCCAAACTGTACTGTCAGGGCGCTAAACTGGCCCCAACAGATCATCGCCTGCGCAAGATAGCCGTGAGGAGTGCGCGGACTATCAATCGCAGGTAAAGGCGGCTGCAATCCGCTCGGATCGGCCAGATTGACAGGATCGTTTCCGCAATACCGATAGAGGTTCGGGTCGCCGGAGGATTGGCCGATGGGGTCTCGTTGCAGCCAGCGGGCGGTCCGAGGGTCGTATTCGCGAGCGTCGACGTGGTAGAGACCGGTGAAGGGAACGTGCTGGCAGCCCGCCGCCGCGTTCCATTTGAACAGATTGGGCGTCGAGCCGTAAGACCCCGGCAAAACATTGCCCCAGGCATCGTACTCGTAGTAGTCCGTTGCCGAACCCGTGCTGTCAACCATCGCCCGCGCATGGCCGCGAGCGTCCAAAACATAATACCTCGCGTTCGCGCCGTTCTGCAAATCGACC